>NZ_CEVIVC010000093.1:0-1143 GCF_982290645.1 Protofrankia sp. CiP1_Cm_nod4 | reverse complement strand
CGGCGGGTTGCCGGGACGGCGGGTTGCCGGGACGGCGGGGCGGCGGGGCGGCCGGTCAGGCGGACAGGCCGAGGTCGCGGATGATTTTGGCGACGTGGCCGGTCGCCTTGACGTTGTAGAGCGCCTTCTCGATCTTGCCGTCGGCGTCCAGGAGGAAGGTCGAGCGGATCACACCCACGGTCTTCCTGCCGTAGAGCGTCTTCTCGCCGTACGCGCCGTAGGCGGCGAGCACGGCCCGCTCCGGGTCCGACAGCAGCGGGAAGGTCAGTTTCTCGTTGTCGCGGAACTTCACGAGTTTCGCCGGCTTGTCGGGGGAGATCCCGAGCACGTCGATGCCGGCGTCGTTCAGCAGCGCGAGGCTGTCCCGGAAGTCACAGGCCTGCTTGGTGCACCCGGGCGTGGAGGCGGCCGGGTAGAAGTAGACGACAACCCGTCGCCCCCGGTAGGACGACAGCGACACCTCGTTGCCGTCGGCGTCGGAGAGGGTGAAGCCGGGAGCGGTGTCACCGGTGGTGAGACGGGCAGCGGCGGCGGTCTCGGTCATGGTCGGAAGGTAGCCGGACGGGTCCGGCACCGCAAACCCCACCCCTCCTGAATCGGCCCGGTACGCCTTGCACACACCGTTCCCATGCCGCGTTCCCGTTTTCACACCCCGTCCTGCCGCCCTGCCGTCATGCCGGTGCCGCTGCCGCTGCCCGGCCAACCGGGCAGCGGGGGACGGCGGTCAGGGCGGGCTGCCCAGCGGCTCGACGCCCGCGAGCGTGGCCACACCCACGAACGCGGCCGGATCCACCTGGCCGACGGCCCATCTGCGCAGCTCGTTGATGATCAGGATGGCCAGGTCGACGTCCGCGTCGGCGTCCGCGTCGGCGTACACCATCGGGTCGATCACCACGTCCATGATGACCAGGAAGGTCCGGCCGTCCCCGACGATCCGGCCGCAGCCCACCGCCCGGCCCGGCTCGTCCGCGGCCTCCACGCACAGGCCGGCGAGGCTGCCGTCGATGGCGTCCGCCGCCGCTTCGGGGCCGGGGTCGGGCAGGCCGCCGGCGGTACGCAGCCGGCGCAGCTCCGCCACCGTCGGCATCCGGTGGACGACGACGAAGCCGCCCACCGACAGGGACAGCGCGCGTGAGGCAGCAC
>NZ_CEVIVC010000092.1:0-18903 GCF_982290645.1 Protofrankia sp. CiP1_Cm_nod4 | reverse complement strand
CCCCCTCACCGTCGACGGCGGCGACCTCACCCCCGCCACCGTCGGCAACTACCTCGCCAAGTACGTCACGAAATCCGTCACCACCTCCGGCGCCCTCGACAGCCGCATCCGCACCCCCGACGACCTGACCACCCGGCTCCTGCTGCTCCCGGACCATCACGCCGAACTCGTCCGGGCGTCCTGGCGGCTGGCGCTACGCGCCGACTTCGCCGACCTCGGCATGGACCGGTGGGCCCACCAATTCGGCTTCAACGGCCATTGGATCACCAAAAGCCGGACCTATTCCACGACCTTCGCCGCCTGCCGGGAACGCCGCCGTACCTGGGCCCGCACCCATACCCGTACCGGCGAGGAACGCACCCCGCTCGACGCCTGGGGCCGGCCGGAAGACGACGACCAAGTCATCACCCTCGCCGCCTGGCGGTACCAGGCGTCCGGCTACGCCCGCACCGGCGACCGGATGCTCGCCGACATGGCCGCCGACCAAGCCCGCTCACGCCGCGAGGCCACTCGAACCGGCCGACAGACAGCATGACCGCCACCTGCCGGCCGGCCCGACGACATTTCCGCCGTCGCGCCCCGACGCCTCGCATGCCAAGCAACCGCGCCGGGACGCACTCCCCGACAAGGAGCACACCCAGAATGCCTTTTCGCATCCCGCCCCGGGAGTCCGCCGCCGGTGAGGCCACGCCGGACCACATCGCCACGTTGCCCGCGGAGCTGCGGGCACTCGCCGACCGGCTGGACGCCTACCTGGCGGAACAGGCCCGGCCGCGCCTGGCCGCCGTCCCGGCCACCACGGCACCGGCGGGCCCCGACCCGCTCGACGGCCTGCCCGCACTGATCTCGGTGGAGCGGGCGGCCGGGCTGCTGGGTCTCTCCCGGGCCGGCGCCTACCGGCTGACCTCGTCCGGGGAACTGCCCTCCCGCCGGCTCGGGGGCCGGGTCTTCATCGTCACCGCCGGTCTGCGCGCGATCCTGACCCCGGACGGAGCGGCCGCATGAAGGGCAGCGCCTACCGCAAGGACGGTAAGTGGGCCTACCGGCACGACGTCGATCCGGATTCGCTGACTGGCAAGCGGCGGCAGACCGGCCGGGGCGGGTTCGCGACCCGCAAAGAGGCGGAGAAGGCGTTGCGGGATTCGATCGCTGCCTACGAGTCGGGCCGGCACGTGAAGGTGTCCCGCCGTACCGTCGGGGCGTTCCTGGACGAGTGGCACGCGGCGATGAAGGCGGGGATGCGCCCCACGACGTGGGTGAAGTACGGCAACCTGCTCCGGGCCTACGTCACGCCGATCATCGGGGAGACCGCGTTGCGGGAGCTCACGCCGGTGCGGCTGAACCTGTTGTACGCGCACCTGCTCGATGAGGGTCGGGTGCATCGGCGGGCGGAGCAGAAGCCGGGCCTGTCGCCGTCGACGGTGGCGACGGTGCACCGGATGTTGCACCGCGCGCTGGCGGATGCGGTGAGGTGGGACTACGTGGCGCGCAACGTGGCGGAGGACGCGCAACCACCGCGGGTGGGCCGGCGCCGGCCCACGGTGTGGACACCGGAGCAGCTGCGCGCGTTCGTCGAGTACATCCGGGGTGATCGGCTCTACGCGCTGTATCTGCTGGTGGTGACCACGGGCATGCGCCGGGGTGAGGTGGTCGGGCTGCGCCGCGAGGACATCGACCTGAAGGCGGCCACGGTCGTCCCGGCCGTGCCACGGGTGGTCGTCGACGGCCGGGCCGTGGAGTCGGAGACGAAGACCGAGTCCGGGCAGCGTCCCCGAGCGCTCGATCCGCTGACGCTGGCCGCGCTGCGCGCGCATATCGAGATCTGGGAGGAGGAGCGGAAGCAGGTCGGGCACACCACCGATCTGCTGTTCTGCTGGCCGGACGGTAGCGAGATCCACCCGGACACGGTGACCGACCGGTTCCAGAAGCACGCCAGGGCCGCCGGGCTGCCGGTGATCCGGCTACACGACGTCCGACACAGCTACGCCACGGCCGCGCTGAAGTCCGACGTCCACCCGAAGATCGTGTCGGAACGGCTCGGGCATGCCGACGTCGCGTTCACGCTGAAGATCTACAGCCATGTGATCGCGGGTATGGACGCTGCCGCCGCGCGCCTCGTCGCGGAGGCGATTTTCGGTCCGGCAGAGCCGGTTTTGGACGGGCCGGTGCACGAATCCGTGCACGAGGAGGAAGAATCGCCGCTGGTCGAAGAAGAAAGTGAGGGAGAAAAGCCTGCGGCGTAAGGGTGGACCTGGGTGGACTTGAACCACCGGCCTCTTCCTTATCAGGGAAGCGCTCTGACCGACTGAGCTACAGGTCCTTGCTGGGCTCCACAGTACCGGATGCGTGGGATGTTCGGGCAGGCACCCGGGCTGGAAGCCCGTCAGGGGTCGACGTGTCGCGGCTAGTCGCCCAGGGTGACTTCGATACCGCCGACCATCTCGGTGCACAGGTTGTAGAGTAGCGCGCCCAGGGTCGCCAGTGCCGTCATCAGGATCACGTTGATCGCGCCGACGAGCAGGCCGATCTCCATGGCTCTGGTGAACGACAACCAGGCGCGTACGCCGCCGTTGCTGCCGTCGGTGAGCGTGTCCGCCGCTTCCACGACACTGTCGAAGACGCCGATCGAGTTCAGCACGAACCACAGCACGGCAGCGGCGATCATCAGTACGACGAACACGCAGAGGGAGAACGCGAACGTCAGCTGGGCCACCGACATGGGGTTGACCCGGGTGATGCGCAGCCGGGCCCGCCGTCCCTGCCCGGGTGGGCGCATGGTGGACGGCCCGGTGGCGGTGCCTGTCATCGGCCCGGTGGCCGCCGGCTCCTTCACCCCGCCCCGTTCCCGCACGGGGACCTGGGAGGTGCCGGACGCGCCCGCGCCGGAGGGGTCGGCTGGCCGCTTCACGAGGGGATCCCGAGTGCCGGTGCCCCCGCCACGCGCCAGTGGGCCCGTTGTGGCACGACGATCAGATGATGCGGGCGCTGCCCGATCGTCACTGCGTGGATGTCCACCGTCCACCCGTTTGAAGGCCTCCGTCTCCGGGGCCCGCGCCGCCGCGGCCGCCGGTCCACGTTTCGACTGTCCCACACCACCAGCATCCCCGCCCGGCGCGGCGCGCGTGACCTGGCCGTCAGTTGCCGGACGGGCGGCCGGCGACACGCCGGTACCGGTTGAGCCGCCGGTTTTCTTCGCCGGCCGGCGCAGCGAGATCGTGTCCGAGTCGGAGCGGGGCCGCCCGCCGGTGGAGGTCGAAGCGGACGCCAGGGCGATGGCCTCCGTGTCGACGCTGTCGGTCACGGTGGGAGATCCTGCCGCTGGACGCGGTGCGGCCGGTTCGCCGGACGCGGCGCCGTCCACGCTGCCGGACGTGGTCGGGCGTGGCCCGCGTGCCCCTCTCGACGCGCTGGTGGCAGGCCCGGCCAGGCCTGTCGAACCAGCGGCGGCCGACGTCGGCGATGCCGACGCGGACGACACGCCCGGCCGCGGGCCCGCGGTGCCCGACAGGCCCGAAGAAGGCGCCGAGGCGGCGGTGGAGCTCCCGGGCCGAGCCGGAGCCTGGCGTCTGGTAGCGGTGTTCGGGCCGGTGGCCGCCGTCTTCCCGTCCCCCCGGCCGGGCTGGGAGCCGGTGTCCGTCCTCGGCGCGGCCGGCCGGGGGGACGGGGACGCCGACGGGCCGGGGGCCGCACGCTGCGTGGTTCTGGCGCCGCGGGTGTCCCGGCTGCCTCGGGTCTCCCGCGGCATCCGCAGTTCCCGCAGCACCGAGGCCGGCTTCTGCGCCTGTGTCCCGTCGTCCTGCGGCTCCGGGGCCGCTGCGGGGCCTGTCCCGGCCCCGGAGCCCGATGATGTTCCCGGCGCCGGAGGCGTCGGGAACGTGGAGGATGTGGAGGACGTCGCGGGTTTTGTCGCGCCCGGGCCGGAGCGGGCCTGGCCCGACGCGGCGCGCTGGTCGTTACGGGGTTCCCCGGCCCGTTCGGGCTGTTGCTCCGGCCGCGGCGGAGAAGATCCACGGAAGGCCGGTGACCGGGTGGTCCGGTCGTCGTCGCTGTCGCTCACGGTCCATCTCCCGCCTTGCCGCCCGGCCGCCGGTCATCCGTCCTCAGGCCGGGTTTCCCCCGCCGGGAGCGGCTGTCGGCCCGCCGTTGGCGTTGTCTTCCGCATCGGCATTACGTGCTACTCCGACGACCTGTACGCCGGCTTCGAGATCGATGAGACGGACCCCCATGGTCTGCCGCTGGGCCCGGCGGACGTCGCGCGCGATCGTCCGCAGCACACCACCGTTGGACGTGATCGCGTAGAGCTGGTCGTCCGGGCTGACCACGAGTGCGCCGACCAGGCCACCACGGGTAGAGACGATCTTCGCGGTGAGGACGCCCTTGCCGCCACGCCCCTGCACCGGGTACTCGCCCAGCGACGTCTGCTTGGCGTAGCCGCCGCTGGTGGCGACGAGCAGGTTCGCCTCCGACTCCGGCGGGACGACCTCCATCGCGAGCAGCTCGTCGTCGCTGTCGAAACGCATCCCGATGACGCCGGAGGTGGCCCGCCCCATCGGGCGCAGCTGCTCGTCGTCGGCGTGGAAGCGGATGGACTGCGCCTGCCGGCTGACCAGCAACAGGTCGTCGCCGGCGGAGACGAGCCGGGCGGCGATGAGCTCGTCGTCGTCCCGCAGGTTGATCGCGACGAGGCCGCCGGAGCGGTTGGAGTCGAACTCGGCCAGCGCGGTCTTCTTGCACAGCCCCCGCCTGGTCGCAAGCACCAGGTACGGGGCCGCCTCATAGTCCTTGATCGCCATGACCTCGGCGATGCGCTCGTCCTGGCCGAACGCGAGGATGTTCGCCACGTGCTGGCCCTTGGCGGTGCGGGCCTGCTCGGGCAGCTCGTGCGCCTTGGCCCGGTACACCCGTCCCTTGTTGGTGAAGAACAGCAGCCAGTGATGGGTGGTGGTGACGAAGAAGTGCTCGACGATGTCGTCCTCGCGCAGGGCCGCGCCCTGGACGCCCTTGCCGCCGCGGCGCTGTGAGCGGTACAGGTCGGTCTTGGTGCGCTTGGCGTAGCCGCCGCGGGTGACGGTGACGACGACGTCCTCGCGGGCGATGAGGTCCTCGACGGACATGTCGCCCTCGAACGGGACGAGCCTGGTCCGCCGCTCGTCGCCGAACCGGTCGACGATCTCGGTGAGCTCCTCGCCGATGATCTCCCGCTGGCGGGCCGGTGAGGCCAGGATCGCCTCGAGCTCGGCGATCTTCGCCCGCAGCTCGGCCGCCTCGTCGATGATCTTCTGACGCTCGAGTGCGGCGAGCCGGCGCAGCTGCATGTCCAGGATGGCGACCGCCTGGATCTCCGACAGGGAGAACCGGTCCATCAGCTGTCCGCGCGCGGCGTCCGCCGACTCGGCGTTGCGGATAAGGTTGATCACCTCGTCCAGGTGGTCGAGGGCGATCAGCAGGCCCTCGAGCACGTGCAGGCGTTCGCGGGCCTTGCGCAGCTGGTAGCGGGTCCGCCGGACGATCACGTCGACCTGGTGGTCGACGTAGTACCGCACCATCTGGTCCAGCCGCAGGGTGCGCGGCACCCCGTCGACGATCGCCAGCATGTTCACGCCGAAGGTGTCCTGCAGCTGGGTGTGCTTGTACAGGTTGTTCAGGACGACCTTCGCGACCGCGTCCCGCTTGAGATCGATGATCAGGCGCTGGCCGGTACGCGCGGAGGTCTCGTCCCGGATGTCGGAGATCCCGCTGATGCGGTTGTCCCGGACCAGCTCGGCGATCTTCTCCGCGAGGTTGTCCGGGTTGACCTGGTACGGCAGTTCGGTGACGACGAGCTGGGTGCGGCCCTTGTTCTCCTCGACCTGCACCACCGCCCGCATCCGGATGCTGCCGCGGCCGGTGCGGTAGGCGTCCTCGATGCCCTGGCGGCCGACGATGAGGCCGGCGGTGGGGAAGTCCGGCCCCTTGATCAGATCGAGCAGGGCCTCGAGCAGCTCGGGGTCGCTGGCGTCCGGGTGCGCGAGGAACCACTTCACGCCGTCGGCGACCTCCCGCAGGTTGTGCGGGGGGATGTTGGTGGCCATCCCGACGGCGATGCCGCCGGCGCCGTTGACCAGCAGGTTCGGGAAACGGCTGGGCAGGATCGTCGGTTCCTGCGAGCGGCCGTCGTAGTTCGGGGCGAAGTCGACCGTGTCCTGGTCGATGTCGCGCAGCATCTCCATGGCCAGCGGCGCCAGCCGTGACTCGGTGTAGCGCATGGCGGCCGGCGGGTCGTTGCCCGGGGAGCCGAAGTTGCCGTTACCGTCGACCAGCGGGTAGCGCAGCGACCAGGGCTGGGCGAGCCGCACCAGGGTGTCGTAGATCGCCGAGTCGCCGTGCGGGTGGTAGTTACCCATGACGTCACCGACGACGCGCGAACACTTGAAGTAGCCCCGGTCCGGGCGGTAACCACCGTCGTACATCGCGTACAGGACGCGGCGGTGCACCGGCTTGAGGCCGTCCCGGACCTCGGGCAGCGCCCGGCCGACGATGACCGACATCGCGTAGTCGAGGTACGACCGCTGCATCTCGACTTCGATGCCGATGGGCTCGACCCGGTCGCCGGGCGGCGGAGGTAGTACGTCGGTCACGCGGGTCCTTCCATACAGGGATGGTGCGGGTGGTCAGCCGTACATGGTACAAACTGTCTGTAACCGGACATCCGGGGTGCCGAGCCGACGGACCGCCGCCGGCCAGCTCGCCGCGGCGCCCGCGGCCGCGCGCCCCGCGGCCGGTCAGATGTCAAGAAAACGGACGTCCTTGGCGTTGCGCTGGATGAAGGAGCGCCGGGCGTCGACGTCCTCGCCCATCAGGACGGAGAACAGCTCGTCCGCCACGGCGGCGTCGTCCAGGGTCACCTGCAGCAGGATGCGGCGGTCCGGGTCCATGGTGGTGTCCCACAGCTCGGTGGCGTTCATCTCGCCGAGGCCCTTGAAGCGCTGGATGGCGTCCTTGGGCAGTTTGCGGCCGGCCTCGATGCCGTGCTCGATCAGGCCGTCGCGCTCCCGGTCGGAGTAGGCGTACTGCCAGTCCTCCCGGCCCCATTTGATCTTGTAAAGGGGCGGCTGGGCGAGGAAGACGTAGCCGGCCTCGACCAGCGGGCGCATGAACCGGAACAGCAGTGTCAGCAGCAGCGTGCGGATGTGCTGGCCGTCGACGTCCGCGTCCGCCATCAGGACGATCTTGTGATAGCGGAGCTTGCTGGCGTCGAAGTCGTCGTGGATGCCGCAGCCGAGCGCCTGGATCAGCGCCTGGACCTCGGTGTTCTTCAGCACCCGGTCGATGCGGGCCTTCTCCACGTTGAGGATCTTCCCGCGCAGCGGGAGGATCGCCTGGAACTTCGAGTCCCGGCCGCCCTTGGCCGAGCCGCCGGCCGAATCACCCTCGACGATGTAGAGCTCGCAGCGCTCCGGGTCGGTGTACTGGCAGTCGGCGAGCTTGCCGGGCAGGCCGGTGCCGCCGAGCAGGCCCTTGCGCCTGGTCAGGTCGCGGGCGGCACGGGCGGCGATCCGCGCCCGCTGGGCGTCCAGCGCCTTGCTGACGATCGCCCGGGCCTCGACCCGGTTGGCCTCGAGCCAGTCCTTGAGCGCCGAATAGCACATCTCCTGGACGAACCGCTTGGCCTCGCTGTTGCCGAGCTTCGTCTTGGTCTGGCCCTCGAACTGCGGCTGCGCCAGCTTCACCGAGATGATCGCGGTCAGGCCCTCGCGGATGTCGTCGCCGGCGAGGCGCTCGTCAGGGTTCTTGCCGTTGGCCTTCGGGGGCTTGAGCAGGTTCTGGTCCTTGGCGTAGGCGTTGACCGCGCTGGTCAGCGCCGCGCGGAAGCCCTCCTCGTGGGTGCCGCCCTCGTGGGTGTTGATGGTGTTGGCGAACGTGTAGACCGACTCGTTGTAGCCGGCGTTCCACTGCATCGCGAGCTCGGCCTCGATGCCGGTGCCCTTGGAGTCCAGCGAGATGACGGTCTTGTGGATCGGGTCCTTGCTGGCGTTGAGGTGCTCGACGAAGTCGACGAGCCCGCCGGCGTAGCGGTAGGTGACCGCGAGGGGCTCCTCGGGACGCTCGTCCCGCAGGTTGATCGTCAGCCCCTTGTTCAGGAACGCCATCTCCTGCAGCCGGCGGGAGAGGATCTCGTACTTGTAGTCGGTCGTCTCGAAGATCGTGTCGTCGGCCCAGAAGGTGACGGTCGTACCGGTCTTCCTGGTGGGGGAGCCCTTGGCCAGCGGCGCGGCCGGACGGGTGTTCTCGTACGGCTGGAACCAGGTGAAGCCCTCCCGGCGGATCTCCACCTCGAGCCGGGTGGACAGGGCGTTCACCACGCTCACGCCGACGCCGTGCAGACCGCCGGAGACCGCGTACGACTTGCCGTCGAACTTCCCCCCGGCGTGCAGCGTGGTCAGGACGACCTCGACCGCCGGGCGCTTCTCCGTCGGATGCTCGCCTACCGGGATGCCACGGCCGTTGTCGGAGACCCGGACACCGCCGTCGGCGAGCAGGGTCACACCGATCGTGTCGCAGTAGCCGGCCAGCGCTTCGTCCACAGCGTTGTCCACAACCTCGTAGACGAGATGATGGAGACCACGCTCGCCGGTGGAGCCGATGTACATACCCGGACGCTTGCGAACCGCGTCGAGACCCTCAAGAACCTTGATCGAACTTGCGTCGTAGGCCACGCGGTATGTCCCCTCGTCCTCAACTGCGCATAACGCGAGAAGCGTCTCCTGAGTCTACCTGGCGTATCGGCCAGAAGGACGCGGGGTGGCCCCTGGCATCCGCGCAGCGTCCCGAACAGCTTTCCATCGAACCCCCGTACGCAGGGGTTACCCGCACGACGCCTGTGGGCGATCCGGAGACCCTGCGTGCGGGCCGCGGGCAGCCTCCGGAACACCCCGGACGCCCGGGATGCCCGCGACGCCCGATCACGGGCCGGGGGTGCGGCGGGCGCCCGGGCGGTCGTGGCCCAACGCCACGGGCCGGGCGCCCGCGGCCGGCCGCGGGCGCCCGGCCCGCTGTCGCTGTCCACAGGCCACGGCTCACGGACGCGGCCCGGTGCGGCGCGCGGCCCGCGGGGCCGGGCCGCCATCACTGGCCTGACCTGCTCGGATCCCGCTCCCGCCGAGCCGGGGACGGCCGGCTCAGCCGTAGGTGTCACGGGGGCCGCGCCCGCCGGGTGCCTGCAACGGGCCGTGCCGCCAGCTCGGCGCGGTCGGCCCCCGGACGACGATCCGGCGCACGACATCCGGCCCGAGCTGCGCACGCAGGGTGGTCAGGAGCTGCCGGGACAGCAGGCGTAGCTGGGTCGCCCAGGCCGTCGACTCGGCGGCAAGCTCCAGCTCGCCGTCACGCAGGGAGACCGGATAGCAGCGTGCGGAGATGTCCGGGCCGACCAGGCTCTCCCAGCGGGCCAGCACCGACGCGTCCGTCGCCTGGTCCCGCCAGCCGCGTTCGGCAAGCAGTCGTTGCAGCGCGGCACCCAGCGTGACCGGTTCGAGCCATTCTCGGCCGGGCGCGGCCATCCCGGGCAGCCGTGGCCGGCGCGGCGGCTGCCGCGCCGGGTCGGACCGGCTGTCGCCGCGGGCCGCCGCGCCGCCGGTGCCCGCGCGCCCGCCGGCACGGCCGGCCGCCAGCGCCCGTGCCCGCGCGTCCTCCTTCGCCCGAGCCAGGACGAGACGGGCGAGATCGGCCCCGCGCGCGGGCCGCTCGCCGAGCCCGTCCCCGTTCTCGCCCCCGCCCTCACGCTCGCTACTTCGAGTGACATCACTCTCGCCGTCCGGGGTATCCGGGGTATGCGGGTCATGCGACACGGCTGACCTTCCCATCCGCCACCGTGAACCGTGTCCCGGCCAGGACGGCGGGCACGTCCGCCTCGACCGCGGCGGTCACCAGCACCTGCTCGGCCGAACGGATCAGCTCCGCCAGCCGGTCCCGACGGTTCGCGTCGAGCTCGGCGAACACGTCGTCCAGCAGCAGGACCGGTTCGCGCTGATCGTCCTGGAGCAGCTCGAAGGACGCGAGCTTGAGCGCGAGGGCCAGCGACCACGACTCGCCGTGGCTGGCATAGCCGCGCGCCGGCCGCCCATTGATCGACAGCAGCAGCTCGTCGCGGTGCGGGCCGACCAGGGTCACCCCGCGTTCGATCTCCTGCTGCCGGACGGTGGCGAGCTCGGCGAGCATCGCCTCCGCCAGGACCGCCCGGTCGGGAACCGGCTGGCCATCCGCCTGGCTGCCCGTGTGGCCGTCTGTCTGGCCGGGCACCGGGCCGCCGGCCCGCTGGGCCAGGCGCGCGACCACGCTCGAGCGGTACTCCACAGCGGTCAGCTCCCGCTCGCCGGCCGGTGCCGCCGTACCAGCCGCGTCGGCCGCACTGGCCGCATCAGCTGTGGCAGCCGTGGCAGCCGTGGCAACCGATCCGGGCGGTGTGTCCGGCGCACCCGGTGCGTCCGCTCCAGCCGGCACGCCTGGTCCAGCTGACCCGGGTGATCCGGGCGGCCCGGCCGGCGGCCGGGTGGCAGGCTGGGCCGCGACCGCGCGGTAGGCGGTCGCCACCCGGGGGCGCAGCTGTTCGACCAGCGCCAGCCGCGCGGCCAGCAGCTCGCAGCCGTGCCGGACCAGGTGGGAGTCCCACGCGTCCAGGGTGCGCAGGTCACCGGCGCGGCCGGAGCGCCGCGCCGCCCCGGCCGCCCGCAACAGCGTCGACCGCTGGCGCAGGACCTTGTCGTAGTCGGCGAGCACACCGGCGAGCCGGGGGGCGCGGGCCACCAGCAGATCGTCGAGGAACCGCCGGCGCCCGGCCGGATCCCCCTTGACCAGGGCTAGGTCCTCAGGCGCGAAGAACACCATGACCAGCAGGCCGAGGACGTCGTGGGAGCGGGCGAGGGGTGCCCGGTTGAGCCGGGCCCGGTTCGCCCGGCCCGGAATGATCTCGATCTCGACCAGGGCGGCGCGGTCGTCCCGCGCGATCCGGGCCCGCACCGCGGCGCTCGCGGCGCCCTCGCGGACCAGCGGGGCATCCGAGGCCACCCGGTGGCTGCCGAGCGTCGCCAGGTAGCCGACGGCCTCCAGCAGGTTGGTCTTGCCCTGCCCGTTGGAGCCGACGAACGTGTTCACCCCGGGTTCGAGCAGCAGATCCAGTGCCGGATAGGACCGGAAGTCCACCAGCGACAGATGGGTGAGACGCACGTCACCCGGACAGCCGGATCGGCATGAGCAGGTACCGGTAGTCCGGGACCTCGCCGTCGTCGGGCGCCTTGCCGGTGAGGATGGCGGGCTTCTTGGACGCCTCGTCCGCGTCGTCGGCGCTGGCGAACCCGATATGGACGACGTCGGACTCCAGCGCACCCAGGCCGTCGAGCAGGTACGCCGGGTTGAAGGCGATCGACAACGGCGGCCCGCCGTAGCCGACCGGCAGCGTCTCCTGGGCCTGGGCCTCACCGCCGGCCCCGGCCTCCAGGACCAGTTGGTCGTCGGCGAAGCTCAGCTGGACCGGGGCGGTACGGGCGGCGACCAGCGCGACACGCTTGACGGCCTCGGCGAACGGGGCGATCTCGAGCTGGGCGGTCAGCGGCGAGCTGTCGGGCAGCAGCCGCTGGTAGGGCGGGAACGAGCCGTCCACCAGACGGGTGGTGGTCTGGCGGCCGGCACCGGCGAACCCGGCCAGCGCCTCCCCGGAGGGACCCGAGCCAAGGGAGATCGCGACCTCCACCCCACCCCCGGACAGGGACTTCGCCGTCTCGCTCAGCGTGCGCGCCGGCACCATGGCCACGCCGTCGGCCGTCTCGGACGCCGGGCGCCACTTCAGCTTCCGGACCGCCAGCCGGTAACGGTCGGTAGCGGCCAGGGTGAGGGCATCGCCGTCGATCTCGATCCGCACGCCGGTGAGGACGGGCAGGGTGTCGTCCTTGCCCGCGGCGACGGCGACCTGGGAGACGGCCCCGGCGAACGCCGCGCCCTCGATGTGGCCGGTGACCGCCGGCATCGGTGGCAGCGCCGGGTAGTCGTCCACCGACATGGTCGGCAGGGTGAAACGCGCGTTGCCGCAGGTGAGGACCACCCGCGCGCCGTCGGTGTACAGATCGACCGGCGCGGACGGCAGCGCCCTGGTGATCTCGGCGAGCAGCTTGCCGGAGACCAGGGCCCGGCCCTCCTGCTCGATCGTCGCGTTCACGCCGGACTGGGCGGCGACCTCGTAGTCGAAGGCCGCGACCGTCAGCGACGGCCCGGTGGCGTCCAGCATGAGGCCGGCGAGGACCTGAAGCTGGGAGGTCGCCCGGGTCGGCAGCGTGCGTGCCGTCCACGCCACGGCATCGGTGAAGTCGTCCCGTTCAACCCGGAACTTCATGATTCGCCCTTCTGAACCGTTCGTTCTCGTGACCACGCCGACCTGTCATGCCGGCTGCGCGCTGACAGGTGCAGGTCCCCGCCGGATGCTGCCGGTGGCCCGACGAACACGTTCGCAGGTCCGACCGCTGTCGTGCCGCTGCCTGTCCTCGTCGAGCCATGTCGAGCCACTGTTGAACCGTTGTCGGCCCACTGTTGGACCGCTGTCAGGCCACCATGCCGCATCCGGTACGGCGTTCCAGCATCGCAGGCTTCGGCCGGCGGCTCACAGCGGGGGCCGGCACACGGCCCGGCACGGGGGTGGGATCGCCACGGTGGCCCGCTGTGAGTGACGAGCTCTGACGAGTCCCCGGACGGCGGTCCGGAGGCGACGCGCGGACGATCATGCGAGGTTGTCCCCAGGCCCAACTTCGTCTGAGGTTTGTTCATTAGAGAAAGATCTAGTCCGTCGTGTTAGTAGGGCCGGTGGATACTGGGGATAACTTGCGTTTTCGCAGCTCAGGGGCTTGAGAGGGGGTGCAGATCGTGTGGATGCCGCTGTGCCCAACTCCGGTGGATATCCACCGCCGGCCTGGTTGTCCCCCGCTCGTCCCCGGTTGTTCGCAGTCTGTCCCCCGGCTGTGCACAGCTTCCGCACAGCCTGTCCCCGGTTACGCACAGGCCGCCGCGGAGCTTTCGTCCCCAGATTCCACAGGGTTTTCCACAAGCTGTGCACAAGACTCCACAGGGACAACGGCGTGGATCCGGCTACTGGGGGTAGTCCCTCCCCCTGTCCCGCCTGGGTCATGCCTGTCGGGCCAGGCGTACCCGTCGGGCCTGTCGGGCGAGCTGTGTCCGCCGGGCGGGTCAGGCCTGCCGGGTCTGCGCCCGGATGCGGTTGGTCAGTTCGGTGACCTGGTTGTAGATCGCCCGGCGTTCGGCCATCAGTCCCCGGATCTTGCGGTCGGCGTGCATCACCGTGGTGTGGTCCCGGCCGCCGAAGTGCTGGCCGATCTTCGGCAGTGACAGGTCGGTCAGCTCCCGGCACAGGTACATGGCGATCTGCCGGGCGGTGACCAGCACCCGGCTGCGCGACGTGCCGCACAGGTCCTCCATGGTCACGCCGAAGTAGGTCGCGGTCGCGTTCATGATCGCGGCAGCGGTGATCTCCGGGTCGGCCGCGTCCGGGATCAGGTCCCGCAGGACGATCTCGGCCAGCGTCCGGTCGACATGCGACTTGTTCAGGCTCGCGAACGCCGCCACCCGGATCAGCGCGCCCTCGAGCTCCCGGATGTTGCGCTCGATGTGGGTGGCGATGTACTCCAGCACGTCGCCGGGGACCGGCAGCCGCTCGGTGGCGGCCTTCTTCGACAGGATCGCGATCCTGGTCTCCAGGTCGGGCGGGGTGACGTCGGTGATCAGGCCCCATTCGAACCGGCTGCGCAGCCGGTCCTCCAGCGCCGAGAGCTGCTTGGGGGAGCGGTCGGAGGAGATGACGATCTGCTTCTCGGTGTCGTGCAGCACGTTGAAGGTGTGGAAGAACTCCTCCTGGGTGCGCTCCTTGTTCTCCAGGAACTGGATGTCGTCGACCAGGAGCACGTCGGTGTCCCGGTAGCGGCGTTGGAACGCCTGCTGCCGGTCGTCCCGGATCGAGTTGATGAAGTCGTTGGTGAACTCCTCCGAGCTGACGTACTTCACCCGCGAGTCGGGATACAGCTTCAGCGTGTAATGACCGATCGCGTGCAGCAGGTGGGTCTTGCCGAGCCCGGAGTCGCCGTAGATGAACAGCGGGTTGTACGCCTTCGCCGGCGCCTCGGCGACGGCCACCGCAGCCGCGTGCGGGAATCGGTTACTATCACCGATGACGAACGTCTCGAACACGTACCGTGGGTTCAGCCGGGTCGGCTCGTAGGATCGGGGCGCCGGGTCGCGCCCGAGGCCCGGGGTGATCCTGGCTGTGTCCGCCGCGGACGCCCCGGATGCCCCGGACACGGCGGACACGGCGGATGTGGCAGGCACGGGGGAGACCGGCAGCGGCAGCTGGATCGGCCCGGTCATCGGCTCCGGGTCGGGCAGGTGCTCGACGGTGACCGCCACCCGGATCTCTCGTCCATAGGCTGTGGACAAAGCTGTGGACAGAAACGGTCGGAGGCGGGAGTCGAGCAGGTCCTTGGTGAATTCGTTCGGGGCTGCGAGCAGCGCGGTGTCCTGGACGAGGCCGAGCGGACGGGTCAGGCGCAGCCACGCCCGCTGCTGGGCGGACAGGGTGCCGTCCGCGACCCCGGCGACGGCCTGTTTCCACACGGCGGACAGGTCCGGTTCCTCGACAGGCACCCTGCCTGACATGCCGGCGGAGGGGTCGGCGCTAAGGTCTGTCACGAGGCGGGCTCCTCCGAAGACGTCGGGCGGGTGGGCTTGAGCCGGACGCCCGTGGCCGCCCTGGCCAGGGCAGTTCTCCACATGGTCGTCCACAAGCTGTGTACGACCATGACACCGCACCGGCGAAGCCGGTTCCGCGCCGCCCCCACCTGACGTGCCCACGCGGCCGGCCGACACCCGCCGGCCTACTGCCGGCCCGCCCCGGCACGGCCGGGCTTGATAGTCTCAGGCGTCGGGTTGCGGCGACAGTGCGCTCTCGGGTGGGTGTCCCCACCGTGTTCTGTACCGTTTCCGTGGCTATCGTTGTCCTTTGCCCGTCTGGCGTCCGGAGTCCTCTGTGAGCAAGCGCACCTTCCAGCCGAACAACCGCCGGCGTGCCAAGACGCATGGTTTCCGGCTCCGGATGCGGACCCGTGCCGGTCGCGCCGTGCTCTCGGCCCGTCGCCGCAAGGGCCGCAGCGAGCTGTCCGCCTGAGATCCACCCGCGCCCCGGTCCTTCTCGCGTCATGCTGCCCGTTCGGAACCGTGTCCGGACCAGGGCCGAGCATGCCTCGGTCAGTGGCGCCGGCCGTCGCAGCCGCAGTGGCCCACTGGTCATCCACGGCCTCATCGTGGACAACCACGCTGTGGACGGCGGTCCGGAACCGGTCGCCGCACCTCCGCCACGGGTCGGTTTCGTCGTGGGGCGCAAGGTGGGGAACGCGGTCGTGCGCAACCGCGTCCGCAGACGCCTGCGGGAACAGGTCCGTGCCCGCCTCGACCGGATGCCCGCCGGGACGCTCATGATCGTGCGGGCCTTACCGGAGAGCGCCACCGCGTCCTCGGACGAACTGGGACGGGCGCTCGACCGGGGCCTGCGCGGCCGCCTCGTCCCAGCCACCCCGATCACCCCGATCTCTTCCGCCACAGCCGAGACAGGCGGGACAGCCGCGACCGGGACGGTCACGAGGCCCACCGGCACCGCTGGCGGCGCGGACCGGCAGGCACGATGAGCCGCGGTGGCGTTGCGCTGGCCGTGGGCCTGGTCATTGTGATCGACCTGCTCGTCGCCACCCGCCTGGCCGGGCGGCTCGCGCCCCGGATGTCCCGCGGCCGGGACGGCACGGTGCGCGGCCCGCTCGCCTGGGCGCTGCGTGCGATGATCTCTTTCTACCGGGCCGTCTGGTCCCCACGCAGCGCGGGGCTCTGCCGCTTCGAGCCGTCCTGCAGCGCGTACGGGCTGGAGGCGGTGCGCCGTTACGGCGGGGTCCGGGGCGGTCTGCTGGCGGTCTGCCGGCTGCTGCGCTGCCAGCCGCTGTCGGCCGGTGGCTACGACCCGGTGCCGGCGCGTGCCGGCGCCCCGCCAGGCCGTCCCGGACGCTTCGGCGGGCCAGCCGGTGAACGCGGTGCCCCCGCTGGTGAGCGGACCGCCCAGACCGTGACCGTGACCGTGGCCGTGGGTGCGCGGCAGCGGCTGGACCCGCACCCGAACTCGCCCGAACCGGCCGCGTCCCGCTGTGGCACGAGGGTCTAAGGAGACGAACCAGTGCTGGATCCCCTCTACCATCTCGCGGCGAACGCGATCGTCTTCTTTCACGGGGGCTTCGGGCCGATCTTCGGCCGGGACAGCTTCTTCGCGTGGGCGCTGTCGGTCGTCCTGCTGGTGATCTGCGTCCGGATCATGATCTTCCCGCTGTTCGTCAAGCAGGTGAAGGCCCAGCGGACGATGCAGCTGATGCAGCCGAAGATCAAGGAGATCCGGGACAAGTACGGCCATGACCGGCAGCAGATGAATTCCAAGATCATGGAGTTGCAGAAGGAACACGGCAACCCGCTGCTCGGCTGTCTGCCGATCCTGCTCCAGATCCCCCTGTTCATCGCGCTGTTCCACGTCTTCAGCCACCTGCGACCGGTCGACCGGCCCGGTGGCGTGCTGGACTGGGCCCCCCGGGTCGGGCTGTCCGCGCACCAGGTGCAGCAGATCGCCGAGGCCAAGCTGCTCGGCGTCTCGCTGTCCGCCTCGTTCACCTCGTCGTCGAAGTTCCTGGACTTCGTCCGGGCGGACGGGACGAACGTCAAGATTTTCGCGGTCGTGCTGATCGTCCTGATGGGTACGACGACGTTCCTTACCCAGCGGCAGATCATGGCGCGGACCGGGTCGGTCGACCCGCAGCAGGCGATCGTGCAGAAGGTCCTGCTCTACGGCTCCCCGATCATGCTCGCGGTGTTCGGCTTCCAGTTCCCGATCGCCGTCCTGCTGTACTGGCTGACCACCAACCTGTGGAGCATGGGCCAGCAGTTCTTCGTGATCAAAAAGATGCCGCCGCCGGCCCTGCAGGGCGCCGGTGGGCAGGTACCGACCACCCGGCCGGCGGCCGGGGCGAAGAACACGACCGGGACGAAGGGCGCGGCGTCGCAGCCGACGGTGGCCCGCCCCGCGCCGGGCGCCCGGCCCACCAGGGCCAGGAACCGGCCGGGTGCGGCCGCGGGCTCGACCGCCGCGCCGGCCGACAGGACGCCGGGCGGTGCCGATCAGGCCGAGCCCGGAGCCGGCAAGACGCTGAACGCCGACAAGGCCGTACGCAAGGCTCCGCCTGGAACCCGCTCTCCTCGCGGCAACACCTCGCAGTCCTCGCAGTCCTCGCAGCCGGCACAGCCGGCCCAGCCGAAGCAGCCGGCCCAGCCGAAGCAGCCCGCGCGCCCGTCGAAGGTGTCCGACGCGGCAGACGCCGACGATGTGGTACCGCAGCCGTCGCAGAACGGGTCCACTCCGGACAGGCATACCCCGGCCGGCGACGACGCCCAGCCCCGGGCGGGGAAGCCCCATGCCGCTGCGGGCGTCCGCCGGCACACCGGTGGTTCCCGGCCCGCCAAGCGACGCGGCAAGGGCGGCCGTCCCGGAGGCCGACGGTGACCATCCCCGCGGTGACCATCCCCGCGGCGACTATTCCCGTCGGGAATCGGCGCCGGGCCCGCCCGGCCCGTGACCCGCAGACGTCCACCCGTGTAAGGAGCTGCTCTGATGACCGGTTCCGCATCTGACCTGGCCGCCGACACCACGGTCAGCGGAGTCGGACAGGCCGACGACCTGTCCGCACCGGCCACCTCCCGCCCGGCGCCTCCCGACGGACAGGACGGCCCCGCCCCGACGACGGCGAGCAGCCGGCAACGGATCGCCGACCTGGAGCAGGAGGGGGAGATCGCCGCCGACTACCTGGAGGCGCTGCTCGACATCGTCGACCTGGACGGCGACCTCGACCTGGACGTCGAGGGGGAGCGAGCCGTGGTCGCCGTCGTCGGGGACGGGCTCGACCTGCTGGTAGGCAGCCGGGGGGAGACGCTCGAAGCGCTCCAGGAGCTCACCCGGCTGGCGGTGCTCCAGAAGACCGGTGTGCGCAGCCGGCTCATGCTCGACGTGGGCGGGCACCGCGCGCAGCGGCGGGCGGAGCTGCGCGACCTGGCCACGGCGGTCGCCGAGCGGGTGAAGGCGGGGGCCCAGCCGGAGAAGCTCAAGCCGATGACGCCGTTCGAGCGCAAGGTCGTCCACGACCTGATCGCGACGATCGACGGCGTCGTCAGCGAGTCCGAGGGCGAGGAGCCCCAGCGCCGCGTGGTCGTCCTCCCCGCGAGCTGACACCCCGCCAGCCGGTGAAGGTGTGCTGAACGCCCCTTCCCGCGGGCCGGCATCCGGCCCTTCCACGCGCGGGGCAGCCACACGGGGGGGCTAGGAAGAGGATCGGCGGACGCAGGACGGCGAGCTCAGAGCCGTCGCGAGGCATGGGGCTGAGGGCCGGTGCCCGCGTCCACCGGTTCCTCGTCCAGACGCGGGAACCGGCGGGTCGAGGTACGGAATCTCCGGGGGCTGGGACGGATCGTGGTGTCCGCCGGCTGGCCCCGCCGGGCACCGGGGGATTACAGGGGATCGCGGCGGTGTGGGCGCGGGCGCCCACACCCACAAGCTGGCACCCGGCGCCTCCAGACCATGCCGGGACAGCCAGCACACCGGCCGGGCAGCTCCGTAACCAAAAGAACGAGTACGGAAGTGGCTGCTCCAGCAACCACTTGTTCCCTCGCTTTCATGATTCGGTTGTGCGACGGCGGGCAGGGCGGGATGGGTGGTCGCCCGGGTGGAGGTAGGAGCCGGGTCCCGGGCGGTTTTGTTCGGAGTGCGTGTCGCCGGGCGGCGGTACGGGCGGTGATGGGTGT
>NZ_CEVIVC010000091.1:18535-19604 GCF_982290645.1 Protofrankia sp. CiP1_Cm_nod4 | reverse complement strand
GCCCGCCCGTCCCGGCACCACCGAGGCCACCGAGGCCACCGAGGCGCCCGGGACCTCCGGCACCGCCGCCGGTGACGCCCCGGCCCGCGATGTTCCTGCCGGGGATGCCGCCGGCGGTGACGCCGCCTCCCGCGTAGACGCCGGTCTCGTCCGCGATCTCGACCAGCAGGTAGGCCGGGTGCTGGCCCCGCAGCGGCCGGGACAGGTGGCAGGCGCGGATCACCAGCTCCAGGCCGGGGGAGAGCATCAGCTCGGCGGCCGCGAGCGCGGGCAGGCCGTTGCGCAGCAGGGATGCCGCGGTCACGGCCTGCTCCACCGAGGCGAAGCCGAGCAGCCCGACCGCCCGCGCCCGGGTGGCCGGTACCAGCCGGACCCGCACCGCCGTGACCACGCCGAGCGTCCCTTCGCTGCCCGCGAGCAGGGACGGCAGGTGGTAGCCGGTGTTGTCCCTGGGCAGGCCGGTGAGGTGGGAGACGATGCTGCCGTCACCCAGGACGGCCTCCACGCCGAGCAGCTGGGCCCTGGTGTCCCCGTGGCGCAGGACGCGCAGGCCGCCGGCGTTCGTCGCGACGGTGCCGCCGACCGTGGCGCTGTCCCGGCTGGCGAGGTCCACGCCGTAGGCGAGGCCGGCGGCGGACGCCGCCCGGTGCAGGCTGCTGACCAGCACCCCCGCACCGGCGGTGGCCTGCGCGGCCGCCGTGTCGACGGACAGGGTGCCGGTGAGCCCGCGCAGGCTCAGCACGATCTCCCCACGGGTGGGGACCCCGCCGCCGACGAGCCCGGTGTTGCCGCCCTGGGGCACCAGCGGGGCCCCGTACCGGGCGCAGGTCTCGACGACCGCGGCCACGCCGGCGGTGTTCGTCGGGCGGACGACGGCGGCCGTCCGCCCGACGAAGCGCCCGGTCCAGTCTCCGACGTAGCCGGCGACGATGTCGGGGTCGGTCAGCACGCGCGTGTCGCCGATCGCATCACGCAGTGTTTCCAGTACGGGGTCTCGGGCCATGGCGCAGGCTCTTCCTCGTGATCTCTTCGTCGTAGCCGGCCCGGCGGCGGGACGGGCCGGTGGGCC
>NZ_CEVIVC010000091.1:5844-18454 GCF_982290645.1 Protofrankia sp. CiP1_Cm_nod4 | reverse complement strand
GGTGAGTCGGTGAGTCGGTTACGGCAACACGTATCACCGTTGCGATGGTGTGCTGCTTCGCATATCCGGGCGACTCCGCAGGGTTGATTGTTGTTCGGTGTGTCCGGTGGTTCCGTGGGCCGATGCCCGACACGCCCGCGATGGTCGGTGTCGAAAGGGCCTCCGGCGTGGACTATTCGGGGGAAGGCGTGACGGCGTTCCGCGCCGGGGTGCGTTCGTCCCGGTGCTCCGGGGATTCGTCGGGGGCGAGAACGAAAGGACGTGCCGGGGATGGAGCCGGGGATGGTGCCGGGGAGGGTGTCGGGGTGAGTGGCATGACCGGTCTGATGACGAGCCCGCCCCGGCCCGGTGTTTCCCGGCCGGCCGCGGGCGGCGGTGACGGCGACCGGGTGCCGCTGCTGGCCCGGCCGCTGGCGTCCTACTACCTGTTGCTGTTCTCCGCCGGCCTGTTGTTGCTGCTCGGTCTGATCATGGTGCTTTCCGCCTCCAGTGTGCGTGCTTTCGAGGAGCTGGGCTCCCCGTACGCGGTGTTCGCCCGCCAGGCGACCTGGGTGGGTATCGGCCTGCCCCTGCTGGTGCTCGGCAGCCGGCTGCCGGTCCGGGTGTTCCGGCTGCTGGCCTATCCCACGATGGTCGTTTCCCTGCTGTTGCTGCTGGTCGTGCTGACGCCGCTCGGCAAGTCGCTCAACGGCGCCCAGCGGTGGATCGAGCTCGGGCCGTACACGCTGCAGCCCAGCGAGATCGCGAAACTCGCCCTCGTCCTGTGGGGCGCCGATCTGCTGGTACGCAAACGCAAGCTGCTGGGGGAGTGGAAGCACCTGCTGGTGCCGCTCGTCCCCGGCGCGCTGCTGATCTCTGTTCTGATCATGCTTGAGCCGGACATGGGCACGACGATCGTGGTGCTCACGGTCCTGCTCACCCTGCTGTGGGTGGTCGGGACGCCACTGCGGGTGTTCGCCGCGCTCAGTGGGGCGATCCTGGCGGTCGGGACCATCCTGGCCGTCCGGGAGCCGTACCGGCTGGAACGGCTGATGTCCTACCGCGACCCCTTCGCGGACGCCCACGACACCGGCTTCCAGGCCGTGCAGGGCCTGTACGCGCTGGCCTCCGGAGGCTGGTGGGGGGAGGGCCTCGGAGCCTCCCGGGAGAAGTGGCCGGGGCTGCTGCCCAACGCCCACACCGACTTCATCCTCGCCATCATCGGGGAGGAGCTGGGCCTGCTCGGCACGCTGGTCGTCGTCATGCTCTTCGCCGTGCTCGGGTTCGCCGGCATCCGGGTCGCCCACCGCAGCACCGACCCGTTCATCCAGCTCGCCGCCGCGGCGGCCACCGGCTGGATCATCGGCCAGGCGGTGGTCAACATGGGGGCGGTGGTGGGGCTGCTGCCGATCACCGGCATCCCGCTGCCGCTGGTGTCCTTCGGCGGCTCCGCGCTGGTCCCGACGATGCTCACGGTGGGCATGCTGCTGTCGTTCGCCCGCCACGAGCCGGCGGCCGCCGCGGCGATCAGCTCCCGGGCGGCGGCCCGGCGCGACGCCCGGGACCGCGCCGGCGCCGACCACTGGTGGCAGCGCCTCCACGTCCAGCCGGGGCCCGGCCAGCAGACGCACGGCGGCTACCGCGCGGACGTCCGGTATGAGGACGATCCGCGGGCCTCCGTCCGCTGGTGATCCGTCGGTCTGCCTTTGCGTGCCGGTCCACCCGCGACGGGCGGTGACGAAGCCGGAACCGTCCACGGATGGTGACCGGGTGGCCGTTGCCCGGCCGGGCGTGACACAGGCCGGAAGCCTTGACGCACGGACGGTCAGTGGGAAAAGTGGTTCACATGTCGGTCGGAACGCGCCTGGTCCGGCGTCGCTGTGTCGACTTCGCGCGCAGCGACAGCTGTCTGTGTCGATAGGTCCCGGCACATTCGTTCTTCCGATCTTCTTTCGTGACTGAGACGCTGGCCGCGATCGGCTGGTGACGGACCGTTTGCCCGCAGGCTTTCCTCCGGCCGTGAGGGTGGACGCCGTTCCCGCGGACGCCGCTGGCGGCGGTCACTGTCCCCGTTGACCGTCCGGAACCGGATCTTCTCTATCGCTCTATCGCCGTGAGAAGGGACAGCCCGGCCAAGGGCTGAAGGACGGTCATCAAAGGCGGTGTGCTGACTGTGTCGCGCCGCCGGCGGCCCGGCGGGAAAAGCGAGAAGGGGAAAAGGATGGTGGAGCACCGGTGATGACCCCGTGACGTCCCAGCACGTGGAGTCGTTAGGCACCGCGCCGTTGGGTACCGCGCCGTTGGACGCGGCGCCGTTGGATGTGGTGCCGTGGGACCTGCACGCCGACGTGGTCGTCGTCGGTGGCGGGCTGGCCGGCACGTGGGCTGCCCTGGCCGCCGCCCGTCAGGGTGGCACGGTCGTCCTGGCGGAGAAGGGCTACTGCGGTACGAGTGGTGTGACGGCGACCGCCGGGGTCGGCCACTGGTGGGTGCCGCCGCGGGAACAGGACCGCGCCGAGGCGTTACGGGAACGCCAGGCCAGGGCTTTCGGGCTGGGCGAGGAAAGCTGGATGCGCCGCGTTCTCGCCCAGACCTGGGAGCTGCTGCCCACCATCGGTGAGACGTTCCGCTTTCCCACCGACGACGACGGGGCCACCCAGTACCGGACGGTGCGCGGCCCGGAGTATCTGCGGGCCATGCGGCGGCTGGTCAGGCGCGCGGGCGTGCGCATCCTCGACCACAGCCCCGTGCTCGAGCTGCTCGTCCACGCCGACGGCTCGGTGGCGGGCGTCCACGGGGTGCGCCGGCAGCCCGGCGAGGGCCATCAGCCCGGGGCGGACTATCAGGTCGCCGCCGGCGCGGTCGTGCTGGCGACCGGCGGCTGCGGTTTCGCCTCCCGGCTGCTCGGCTCGCAGAACAACACCGGGGACGGATATCTGATGGCGGTCGAGGCGGGGGCGGAGCTCTCCGGTATGGAGTTCTCCAACTATTACACGCTGTCGCCGGCGTGGTCGACGATGACCCGGTCAATGTCCTATCTGTTCGGTACCTATTTCGACGCCGACGGCCAGGAAATCCCCCTGGGCAGGCCGTTGCACACCGAAACCCTGGCCCGGGCGATGCTGGCCGGCCCGGTGTACACCCGGCTCGACCGCACCCCGCAACACATCCAGCGGCAGATGCCGAGGGTGCAGCCCAATTTCATGCTTCCCTTCGACCGGAAGGGGATCAACCCGTACACCGACCTGTTCGAGGTCACCCTGCGTTGCGAGGGGACGATCCGCGGTACCGGTGGCCTGCGGATCGTCGACGACGACTGCGCGACCACGGTGCCGGGGCTGTTCGCCGCCGGTGACGCGGCCACCCGGGAGCTGGTGGCGGGCGCCACCTCCGGGGGCGGCGCCCAGAACTCCGCGTGGGCGTTGTCGTCGGGCACCTGGGCGGGCCGGGCGGCCGTCGCCCACGCGCGCCGGGCGGCCGGCCGTGGCGTGGGCGGGCCGGTCACGGCGGCCGGCCGCGCGGGGCTACGGCCCGGGCGCTCGGCCCGGCCGGTGGACACCCGGGCGGTGGTCGCCGCCGTCCGGGCCGAGACGCACCCCTACGACAGGAACCTGTTCCGCCACGCCGACCGGCTGCGCGCGTCCCTGTCCGAGCTGGACGCCGCCTGGGACGAGGTGAGCGGGCACCTGCGGGCGACCGGCGTGGACGCCGTGCGGGCCCGGGAGGCCGCCGCGCTGGTGGCCTCGGCCCGGTGGTCCTACACCGCGGCGCTCGCCCGCGAGGAGAGCCGGGGCATGCATCAGCGTGAGGACGCCCCTGCGACCGACGACAGGTTCGCCCACCGGATTCTCGTGGGCGGGCTGGACCGGGTCTGGACCACACCGGAGCGCGGATCCGGAGCAACCGATCCCGCTGCCGTCCCCGAAGGGATCGCCTTGTGATCGAGATTCTGCTCGCCGACCGGTGCACCAGGTGCAACATCTGTGTCCGGGTCTGCCCGACCAACGTCTTCGACGCCGTCCCCGGCGAGGTGCCGGCGATCGCGCGTCAGGAGGACTGCCAGACCTGCTTCATGTGCGAGATCTACTGTCCGGTGGACGCCCTGTTCGTCGACCCGGACTGTGACAGCCCGGCCGAGGTCTCCGCGGCCGAGGTCGCCGCGACCGACTGGCCCGGCCAGTACCGCCGCGACTCCGGCTGGGGCCGGTGGCGCCACGTCCACCGCAACGAGAGCTGGCGGATGGGGCCGATCTTCGCCGAGGCGTTCGAGATCCTGGGCATCCCCCGCCCGCCGTCCTTCCCGGCGGGTTCGGAGCGGCCCCTGCCAGCGCCGGCGGCCGGTCGGCCCTGGCCAGGTCATGGTGACCGCGGGCGGGCTGCAGGGGCGTGACGTGATTGCCCGCGTCCTGCTCGACCAGGGTGATCTCGTCGCCGCGCGCGGACGGGGTCACGCTCGCGCGCTCCGACCGGCCGGGCAGGTGGGACGCCCGGGCAGTGCGCGGTGCCGACAGCCGGCGAGAATGCGGCCGGGCCGGGCCGGGCCGGGACGCACGGGCAGGGCCACGGTCACGCGCCCGTCGGCCGGAACGGCCGGTCGGGGCGGGCCCTCGGGGAGTGTTCCGCGGGTCGCCGGGGCTTCGGCGCGGGTCAGGGATCTGATGCCTGGTCCGGGTTCGTCGTGTCGCGCTTCTCGGCCCGGTGAACCGCTCCGGGGCCCTCGAAGCTCTCGCTTTCTGACGTCAGCCCGGCAGGCACAACACCTCGCTGAGCCGGTCAGCTCGGTACAGACTCCCGCCGAACAATGCTGTCGACCTGGATGAAAGCCGCCAGCGCAATATCCAGCGGAGCGGTGTTTCGATCGAGCCAGGCGCGCATCTCGGACGCATCTGACATTGTCAGGTCGCTCCGAACGGCGAGCGAATATATGCCGAGCGGTGAGCCCGAGCCCATCACCGATCGCGAAACACGCCCCCCAGTCGTCCTCGATCGGAACCCCGGCCACGAAAGGGAGCGCCTCGGCTGCCATCACATGTCCGCGGCTAGCCGCCCACGGATCTCCGCGGCTTCCTCTGGGCGGCCCAGGCCGTCGAGGAGATCGGCCAGAAGATGGCAGCCAGATACGAAACGAGAACCGAAGGCCTCGGGA
Source organism: Protofrankia sp. CiP1_Cm_nod4 (assembly GCF_982290645.1). NCBI lineage: Bacteria > Bacillati > Actinomycetota > Actinomycetes > Frankiales > Frankiaceae > Protofrankia > Protofrankia sp. CiP1_Cm_nod4. The sequence goes on along the minus strand of NZ_CEVIVC010000091.1, from coordinate 13,329 downwards.
AGCCGATCGGTCAGAATACCCAAGATTTCCACCGCTTCAACGGCTGCCGCGACCGCGTCTTCTCCCCTCACCCCACGAAGAACCGACGCCATTACGGCCAGCGACGTGGCGAGGTTGGGGAGGTAGGCGTCGGGGGCGTTTTCCGCCAGCCGCCGGCGGATATTGGTGGCTTCTGTGGCGGGTGCGAGTGCTTCTGCCCGCCGCCCTACCTCCGACAGCCGGATCGCCAGATTGTTCTGGAGCCGGGCGAGTTCAGCCGCATCCTCGTAGGTGATCGGCTCGGCCGGGTGTTCAGGGCGGACGGTGGCGATGTGACGGTCAAGGACATGCGTGGTGAGCTGCACGGCGAAGGCGAGCAGCGACGTGGTGGCGTGGGGTAAAGCCGCCTCGACCGGGGTGAGGTCAACCTGGGATGGGACACGGGCAAGGACAGGGCTCTCCGACAGCCCGCCGGAGCTGGGGCCGCCGTCGAGAAGGCGGGCCAGGAGGGCGTGGCGTTGAGCGGCGCGGCTCACGACGGTGAGCATCCGCCGTACCTGATCATCCGTGGGCGGGCTCCCCACCGGCTGTTGGAGGAGCCGGTACGGCAGCGTTGTGGTCAGCGGGTCGCAGTCGTCGTCCACCGCACGGCGGATGACCCGGGCGACGAGTTCCTCGCCGAGCAGATCGGGCTGCAGCGGCGGCAGCCAGCCGTCGCTGTCCTCGGCGCTCGGGTACAGGTCGTGCAGCCAGCGGGCGATCTGCCTGGCCCGGGGGCCGTCCTCGGGGAGGCCGAGGGCGGCGCGCACCAGGGGGACGGCTTCCTTCAGGTTCGCCGCCCCGGCCAGCGTCGCGGCGGCGACCGCGGTTTCGACGTTGCCAGGCCCGGCGAGCCCATGGGCGAGGCTGCCGAACGCCTCCTCTGTCGGCCGGTAGAGCGTCTGCGTCCCGATCTTCTGATAGAGCCAGTGGTGGTCGCGTTCGATGTCGAGGATCCGGCCGAGAAGGTCCGCACCGCGTATCACCGCCGGTGACGACCCTCGACGGTCCTCGCCCGGCCGGGAGATGGGCAGCAGCGCACAGGCCGCGGCGATGTGCAGCATCAGGGCCGAGCCGAACTCCTCCCGGTTCAGGGATGGAACGGGAGGGTCCGCGACGAACGGCAGATCATGGTTCTCGGCGAAGAGCCGCACCGGCTCCCGCAGCGCCGCCACCACGGCGCGGAAGGCGCGTTCCCGTCCTTCGACAGTCGGTTCCAGCGCGGTGAGGGCCAGCTCCGGGTCACGCACCTCCGTCCCGGCCTCCTCCAGCATGCTGCGGACACCGGTCGAGGGCTGCGTCCACCAGTCACCGGTGGCGCGGGCCAGCAGCAGCAGCAGCCGCCACCACGCCCGGGTGGCGGCCAGCTTTTCGACCAGCGGATGCAGACTGGCCGCCCCGTGTTCGGCGGCGTAGTCCACCACCACGAGCACGCTGTGCTCCAGGTGCGCGGCCACCGTCAACGCCGTACCGAGCCGGTCGAGATCACCCGGGCCCCGGAACAGCGCGACCAGCCACCCGCCCGCACCGGCACGATCGGCCAGCAGCCACCGGGCCAGCCGGGTCTTGCCCTGACCGGCCGGGCCGACGATCAGCCATGCCGACCGCTGTGCGGGCGACCCACACCACGCATGAAGCTGATCGCGTTCTTTCTCCCGGCCCCGGAAGCCGGTGATCGCGGCGTCGGCCCGCAACAGCTCCACCAGCGACCGGGCCGGACCGGACCGCGGCGGATCTCCCCCCGCTGCCAGGGCCCGCTGCGCGCGGCGGGCCACCGCGTCCGCCACCGCTGTGAACCGTCCGGCCAGGTCGGCAACCCGGCTGGCATAGACCGTCCCGCCTTGGGCCTGCCACCGCTCTTCCCCTCGGGGAAAGCCATGGACCACACCAACGGCAACCTCCTCGGCGGCCGCGTCCGGCCCGGCCTTCCGCAGGACGGGGCCGCCGCTGAGCCCGCCCGGGCCCTCCGCGGACACCGCCGCCGCCTGATCGAAGAACAGCTCCAGCGACCAGGCCCCGGCCAGCCGGGCCCGCACGTCACTGATCTCACCGGAGAAAGCCCGGCCGTGAGGATTCCCCGTGCTGGCCGGGAACCCCTCAGCCCGCACCCCCTCCCGCGCGGACACCTCGATGCCCAACGGCACCGCCACCCGCTCGAGGCAGGCAGCCAGCCGCTCCGCCCCCACCGCCGGCCGGGGCTCCCGCCGCGGATCCACCACCAGCACGGCCGCGTCCAGCCCGCTCTCGTCAAGCTCGGCCACCCGCAGCGGTACCAGCAGGTAGCCCCCGCCGCCGGTGTCGGGGCCGTCATCACCGGGCTCCCGCTCGTGGAGCAGCCGCAGCCACAACGAGGCGTCGGCCTCGTCCACACCACGCACGCAGTGCGCGGCGGTCAGCACATGACTGCTGTCGATCACGAAGCCGGTGCGGAACACCTCGCTCTCGTCCCCGACGGGCTCCCCGTCGACCAGCAGCCGGCCCACACCCGGTAGCACGGTGCCCGCCTCGCTAGGCGGTGGCGGAAGCGCCGGCGGCGGAGTCGCCGGAGCGCCGCGTCAGTGACACCGTCACCTGCACCGCCGCCTCACCCTCGAGACTCAGCACCGCCTCGATCGCCTGGCCCGAACCGGCCGTCAACGTCACCCCGAAAGACACCTCGACCGCGTCGACCCCAAGCTGGCCCGGCGCCGCCTCCACCAGCCCCTGGCCGTCCAGGCCACGGGCCACATCCCCGGCCACCACACCGATCTGGCTGCTCAACGCCCGCACCGCGGCGCGCACGGCCTGCTCGCCACGCTGCACAACCGCGGCCCGCCGGTCACGGCGATGCTGCCCGGCCCGGCCGGCCGTCTCTTCCAGCCAGGACTCCCCGCCCTGCCCGGCATCCCGCCGCGCGTCCCCCGTCAGCTCCGGACCGCGTAGCGCAACAGCCACGTCGTAAGCCCAGTCGTCGTCACGCTCATCGCCGCCCATGCGCCCCCCAATCGACGATCTCCTACCGGGATCATCCGGCACACAAAGGAGAATCCCTGGCGGATCGCCAGCATCCCATGACCGATATGGGCAGCCGGCGACACCCCGGACACGGCCCGCGGCAGGGTGGGCATCACCGGCGGGGCCTGCCCCGGGAGAGGGTGTAACGGACAGTTACGTTCAAGCGTTTCCGTGGGTCGCAGCCGTGGGTCGCAGCCTTGGGTCACAGCATTTCCAGGCTTTCCAGGCCGCGATGACTGGCCGGATCAATCCAGCTCCCGCGGGCTGCTCGGGGACGGCTGTCGCGCGTTCATGCCTGCCGCCGGACCCGCTCGGGATCGGCGCTGGCGGAGAAACGCGACACGACGAACCCGAAGCAGTGCCGCGCCGGATCCTCGGCCCGCACCGGAGCCCGGACGGCCCGCTGAGCATCCGTCGGTAGCCCGTCGGTAGCCCTCAGCAACCCGCCAGGGTCCTTCAGCAGCCCCTCAGTAGCCCGCGGTGGGGTCGACGAGGCCGATCAGGGGCTGGCCGGAGCGGTAGCGCAGCAGGTTCTCGTGGAACCGCCGGGCGATGGCCTGTTCCAGGCTGGGGGCCCAGCCCGAGATGTGCGGGCTGATCCGGACCTGGGGGTGGGTGAACAGCCAGTGGTCGGCCGGCAGGGGCTCCGGGTCGGTCACGTCGAGGCTGGCCAGGCGGACCCGGCCGTCGTCGAGGGCGGGCCGCAGCGCCTCCTGGTCGATGAGGGTGCCCCGGGCGATGTTCAGCAGGTGCACGCCGGGCCTCACCTGGCGCAACGCGGTCTCGTCGATGAGGTGGTGGGTGTCGGGGGTGGCGGCGGCGCTGAGCAGGACGGCGTCGCTCACCGCCAGCAGACCGGCGAGATCGGGCAGCAGCCGGACGCCGTCCACGGGGCTCGGCCGGTCCCGCCGCCGCAGCGCCACCACGTCGACCTCGAGCGCGAGTGCGCGGCGGGCCACCGCCTGCCCGATCTCCCCGAACCCGACGATCCCCAGCGTCGAACCGGCGAGCAGTGCGCCCGGCGTCGGCCGGGGGAAGGCGGTGACCGGCGCGGTGACCCAGGAGTTCTGCCTGGCCCCGGTGAGCAGCGCGGTCACCACCCACTCGCTGATCTGGGTGGCGTGCAGGCCGCGGGAGCAGGTCACCACGGGTGCCGACAGCAGCCAGGACGGGTAGCTGTCGACCCCGGCGGAGACGGTGTGCACCCACTCGACGTCGCCGAACCAGGCCGGCGGCCGCTCGACGCGCAGGCCCGGCCCGGTCAGCAGGACCCGCGGCCGGCGCTCCGGGCCCTCCGCCGCGGAAACATCGACGATCTCGATGTCGGGCTCGCCGACGAGCAGGCCGTCGAGGGCCTGCCGGATGGGGGCGCCCCACGGCGAGGGCAGCTGGACCCCGATCAGCAGGCCCCGCGGCACGGTGGTCTGCGCCGGTATCCCGGGCGCCTCGGCCTGGTGCGGGGCCGGTGCGCTCACGCTCGTCATGGGTTCCCTTCCGGTCGGGGCGGCCGGCGCGCGGCCGCGGGCACGGCGGGCATCCGGTTACGGGGGACATTTAGTTGCAGTGCACCATCGTCGCGGACGCGGCGTCCATGCCCGACCAGGCAGGTAGACAAAGTTGAAATACGGCGTTGACATGCCCTTTCCCGCCGCTTCCCGGTGCTGCTCCCCGTGGCGCCACCGGGACGGGCAGTGCCGCTGACGGTACCCGGGGAGCGGCCCGCGGCCAGGATGTGCCATCGTCGTGGACGATGCTGAGGAGTGTGGTGCTCGCCGGCGGTGGCACGGCGGGTCATGTCGAACCGGCGCTGGCCGTCGCGGACGCCCTGCGCGCCGCTGACCCGCGGCTGCGCCTGACCCTGCTGGGCACGGAGTCCGGGCTGGAGGCCCGGCTGGTGCCGGCCCGTGGCTACGAGCTCGCGACGGTGCCGAAGGTGCCGCTGCCGCGCAAGCCCACGCCGTCCCTGCTCACCGTGCCCGGGCGGCTGGCCGGGGCGGTCAGCCAGGCGTCGGCGGCGCTCGCCCGGGTGCGTGCGGACGTGGTCGTGGGCTTCGGCGGGTACGTGTCCGTCCCCGCCTACCTGGCCGCGCGCCGGGCGGGCATCCCGATCGTCGTGCACGAGGCGAACCCGCTGCCGGGGGTGGCCAACCGGATCGGGGCCCGGTTCACCCCTTATGTCGCGGTGTCCTACCCGAACACGCCGCTGCGCGGCGGGCGGCTGACCGGTATCCCGCTGCGCCCGGAGATCCTGCGCCTGGACCGTTCCCCGGCGGCGGTCCGGGCCGCGCGGGCCGGCTACGGCCTCGACCCGGACCGGCCGACGCTGCTGGTCTTCGGCGGCTCCCAAGGGGCCCGCCGGCTCAACGACGTGATCAGCTCGGTAGCCAGGGAGATCACGGCAGGCGGGGTGCAGGTCCTGCACGCGGCCGGGCCGAAGAACGCCGACACGGTGCTCGCGGCGCTGCCGGCGAAGCTGCCCGCGCCCTACGTCGTCCGGCCGTACCTGGAGCACATGGCGTCGGCCTACGCGGCCGCGGACATGGCGCTGTGCCGCTCCGGCGCGATGACCTGCGCGGAGCTGGCCGCGGTGGGCCTGCCCGCCGGCTACGTCCCGCTCCCGCACGGCAACGGTGAGCAGCGGCGTAACGCCCTGCCGACGGTGGAGGCCGGCGGCGGTCTCATAGTGGACGACGCCGACCTGTCCGCGCAGTGGGTCCGCGCGGAGCTGCTGCCCGTGCTGACCTCCGCCGAGCGGCTGGCGAAGATGTCGGCCGCCTGCGCCGGGTCCGGGCATCCCGACGCCGCGGACGCGATCGTCGCGATGATCCGGGAGGCCGCGGCGTCCCGCCGGCGGCAGCCGGCGCGCCACGCGGCCCGTTAGACACCCGCAGACACCCGCAGACACCCGCCGTGTCCGCGCGGCCTGTGGAAGGGCTCGCCGCGCCACGCGCGGCCCGCAAAGGTCTGGTCTCGGACGGCGGATGGGGCAAGATGTCACTGTGACAGCTCCGGCCCTACCGGACGAGTTCGACCGCGTCCATCTTGTCGGGATCGGCGGCGCCGGCATGAGCGGGCTGGCGCGGCTGCTGATGCGGCGCGGCGCGGCGGTGTCCGGCAGCGACGCCAGGGACACCCGCCGGCTGGCCGCGCTGCGGGCACTCGGCGCCGTGGTAACCGTCGGTCATAATCCAGATCATGTCGGCGATGCCCGTACCCTGATCGTTTCCCAGGCGATCCCGGACGGGAACCCCGAGGTCGAGGCGGCCCGCCGGCGCGGCCTGCGCGTCGTCTCCCGGTCCGCCGCGCTCGCGGCGCTGATGCGCGGGACGCGCGGGCTGGCCGTCGCCGGCACCCACGGGAAGACGACGACCACCCTGATGGTCACCGTCGCGCTGCAGGCCTGCGGTGCCGACCCGTCGTTCGTCATCGGCAGCGACATCAACGAGGCCGGCTCCAACGCGCACGCCGGCACCGGCGAGATCTTCGTCGCCGAGGCGGACGAGAGCGACGGCGGCTTCCTGCTGCTGGCCCCCTCCGGCGCGGTCGTCACCAACGTCGAGGCCGACCATCTCGACTACTATCAGCGGCCCGAGGACGTCGAGGCCGCCTTCGCCCGGTTCGTCGACGGGGTCGACCCGAACGGTTTCGTGGTGGCCTGCGCGGACGACCCGGGTGCCGCCCGGCTGGTCGCGGCCCTGCGGGAGCGGGAGCGCGACGGCGGGAAGGTCCCGCGGGTCACCACCTACGGCGAGTCGGTGGACGCCCACGTCCGGGTGGAGCTGCCGATGGTCTCCGCCGCCGGCTCGACCTGCGAGGTCGTCGTCCGCGGCCGGCGCCTGGGCGAGCTGAGCCTGCGGGTGCCCGGCCGGCACAACCTGCGCAACGCCGCCGGGGCGCTCGCCGCCGGGCTGGAGCTCGGTCTGCCCGCCGCCGGCCTGCTGGAGGGGCTGGCCGGGTTCGCCGGGGCCCGCCGCCGTTTCGAGAGCAAGGGCAGCGCGGGCGGCGTCCGGGTGATCGACGACTACGCCAACCACCCGACCAAGGTCGTCTCCGTGCTGCGGACCGCGCGTGACGTCGCCGACGGCGGCAGCGTGGTGGTGGCCTTCCAGCCGCATCTCTACAGCCGGACGGCGGCCTTCGCCGCCGAGTTCGGCGCCGCTCTCGGCCTCGCCGACGCGGTTGTGGTCATGGACGTCTTCGGCGCGGGGGAGCAGCAGATCCCCGGGGTCAGCGGCGCGACCGTCGCCGCGCGGGTGCCGCTGCCGGCCGGCCGGGCCGTCTACGAGCCGTCCTGGTCGGCCGTGGCGGACCGGGTCGCGGCGTTCACCCGTCCGGGTGACCTGGTGCTGACGGTAGGTGCCGGCGACGTGACGCTTCTCGGCGGCGAGCTGCTGCGCGTGCTGGCCGAACGGGCCTCTCACGCCCGCTGACTTCTGACGCTGCTGACTTCTGACGCTGCTGACTTCTGACGCC
>NZ_CEVIVC010000091.1:0-5557 GCF_982290645.1 Protofrankia sp. CiP1_Cm_nod4 | reverse complement strand
CCCCTGACGCTGCTGGCCTCTGACGCCGCTTGTACAGGTGCGACGGCGGGTCCACGCGTGCCCCCATGCCCGCCGGCCCCGACCATCCCGCCCGGCCCGGCCGTTCGGCCTGGCCGCCTGATCGGTCGACCTGGCCACCCGACTATCCGGCCTGGTCAGCTTGGCCTGGTCAGCGGGGCCGGCCGCGTGGCGGCCCGGTCGCGGCGTGGTGTTCACTGCCTGTCGTGACCGGTGAGAGCTCTCAGCACGTCCACTTCCTGGGGATCGCGGGATCGGGCCTGTCCGCGCTCGCCCACGTCCATCTCGCCCGCGGCGGGACGGTCAGCGGCAGCGACGCGCAGGACGCCCCTCGCCTGGACGCGCTGCGTGCCGCCGGCGCCCGGATACGGGTGGGCGCCGTCACCGACCCGGCCGCGCTGGACGCGGAGCTCGACGGGGTGGACGTCGTGGTCGCGTCCAGCGCGTTTCCCGACGATCATCCTGAGCTGCTGGCCGCCCACCGGCGCGGCCTGCCGGTCCGCCGGCGCAGCCAGTGGCTGCCCGAGCTGACCGCCGGCTACGATCTTGTCGCGGTGGCGGGCTCGCACGGCAAGAGCACCACGTCGGCGATGCTCGCTCTGGTGCTGCGCGCCGCGGGGGTGGACCCGACCGCGGTGATCGGCGCCGAGGTGGCGCAGCTCGGCGGCAACGCGCTGGTCGGTGCCGGGCGGGTGTTCGTCCTGGAGGCCGACGAGTACGGCGGCGCGTTCGCCGGCCTCGACCCGGCGCTCGCCGTCATCACCAACGTCGAGTGGGAGCATCCCGACCTCTTCCCCGACGAGGCGTCCGTGCGGCGCGCCTTCACCGCGTTCGCGGCCCGGGTCCGTCCCGGCGGGACGCTCGTGGTGTGCGGGGACGACCCCGGCGTACAGGCGGTGCTCGCGGCGCTGCCGGCCGCCGCCCGCCCCGGCACCGGCGCCATCCCCGTCGGCGGTGACGGGTACCGGCCGCATCCGCCGGCCGGCGCCAGCCTCATCCCCGCCGCCGGCCTGGAAGGCGCAGCAGGCCAGGGGCGCGCGGCCGGGGAGGGACGGGTGAGGATCGTCGACTACGGGCTGCAACCGGGCTGGGCATGGCAGGCGGTGGACCTGCGCGTCACTCCCGACGGGGGCCAGCGGGCGACCGTGCGCCACGACGGTGACGACGTCGGGACGCTCACGCTCGCGCTGCCCGGCGCCCACACCGTCCGCAACGCGCTGGCGGTGCTCGCGGCCGCCACCGAGCTGGGCGTCGAGGTGGCGAGCGCGCTGGCGACGCTGGCGGCCTTCACCGGTGCCGACCGCCGGTTCACGCTGGTCGGCACGGCCCCGGCGACGGACCGCCGGGGCCCGCTGGAGGTGATCGACGACTACGCCCATCATCCGACCGAGATCCGCGCCACGCTGGCCGCCGCCCGCCAGCGGGCCGGTACACGCGAGGTGTGGGTGGCCATGCAGCCGCACACCTTCAGCCGGCTGGCGGCCCTGCTGGACGACTTCGCCGACGCGTTCGCCGACGCCGACCGGGTGTACGTCACCGACATCTACGCCGCCCGCGAGCACGACACCCTCGGCCTGCACGCCGGCGACCTGGTCAAAAAGATCTCCGTACCCCAGGCCACGTACTACGTGCCCTGGGACGAGCTGACCGACCGGCTCGCCACCGACCTCTCGACGGGCCGACGGAGCGCCCCGGCCGGCGTCCTGCTGCTGACCCTCGGCGCTGGAACGATCACCGAAACCGGTCCGCACCTCCTCGCCGCACTGCAGGCGGCGAATCTGTGACTGCGGGTAGCCGTCTACTCGTCGGCCCCAGGCGCAAAACCATGGTCGCGTAGCCGCTGGCTGCTGAACCGTTCCCAACGGTGACTGTCCTGCTCCGCGACTCGGCCGCCGTATCTCGCCGGACCGTCCTGCCGCGGCCGGGTAACGGCAAACCCCGGCGGTTCCGTCCGTGTTTCTTCCCACCTGCCTGGTAAGGGCGGAATGCCGGCAGCTGATCAGCTTGCTCTGAGCTGTTCGCTGCTGACCTTGTAGGTGTGGTCGCCGAAGTCGGCCAGCAGCCTCAGTTCGCCACCGAGGGCCTCGACACAGCGGCTCACGACATCGACGGTGAACGCTTCTCCGCGTTCGATCTGGCTGACGCGCCCTTTGGTCACGCCCATGATCTCAGCGATGTCGCTCTGGGTGAGGCCGCGTTGCCTGCGGATCTCGGCCAGCTGGTAGCCGTCCACGCGGGCCATCAGCGTCCTGCGTCGCCGTTCGGCCTCGTCAGGACCGCCGACACGCTCGACATAAGCCTCTCGATCCCACTTGCTGTAGCCGCTCATCATCGCTCCCTCGCCCGTTCCTTCAGGTACATCTCGTACTACTTGCGGTCGGCGGCGATGACTGCCCGGAGATCCGCCAGCTCTTCCTCTGCCTCGACGAGACGGCGAAGCTCGTCGACCGACAGGATCGCGGCGGTCGGGGTGCCGTTACGGGTGAGGTAGACGATGTTGCCCTCGTGGACGCGGTTGACCAGCTCGCCGAGGCGGGAACGCGCTTCGGCGAGCCCGATCTCGACGTCCGTCGCATGGAGATCGGTGGTGCGGGCAGGCAGGGTCATGGCCAAAGTGTACAGTTTGATCTATGTTCCGGATGTGGTCTCCCGGCTGCCGGATTCAGACCGTCAGGTCCTCCTCGGCGGAGGGCTGCGGCGGCGCGGGCTGGGGGCGCAGGGTCAGGAAGTCCGAGACGCCGATGGCGCCGAGCACGGGCCGCAGCGGGGCGGGCACCTGGCTGCGGCTGTCGTCGTGGACGATGTGTGGCGAGCCGAGTTCCTCCCGGTGGTTACGGTGCTCCAGCACGCAGCCTCCGGCGGCCAGCACGTTGCGCACCCAGTCCGAGTCGCTGCCGTAGGTCAGCGCGACGACGTAGCCGCCGTCGGAGCCGAACACGTTGACCGGGGTCCGGTACTCGCGGCCCGACTGGCGTCCCCTGTGCACGATGACGCCGAAACCGGGCAGCCGGGTCGCGGCAGGGCCGGCGACCCGGTTGGTGGCCCGGCGGTTGGTCTCGGCGATCCATCTGGGCAACGGCATGTGACTACCTCCTTGAGGAGTGGCTGTCGCACCACGTACGTCAACCGTCATACCCAGCCGAGCAGGGGCCCGACCTCGACTCGGGAGGTCAGCCGTCGCGGCGGCCGGGCCGCGGACGGCGGAGGCCGGATCAGGTCATCGCCGGATGACCGCCGGATGTCAGAAGTACGACGGGCAGAGCGGTACGCCGGGGACGGGCTCGTTCTGCCCGCCCTGGGACACCGCGGTCGCCGGCAGATACCCCCAGGCGGCGGTGTATCCATGGGTGTTGGCACGCCCGTTGTCACCCTGGGTGTACAGCCACCAGGTGTTGGTGTTGCCCTGGACGACCGGGTTCGGACGGCCCTGGTACTGGCACAGCGCCCACACGCTCGCGGCCGCGGCCATGTACCCGCTGTCATCGAGAGTCTCCGGCGCCTGATCGGAACGGACGTTGGCGTAGACGGCCGAAGCCACGTAGGTGCTGCAGTAGTAGCGGGTCGAGAAGGCCCGTCCGGCGTAGTCGGTGATCGCCTCGCCGCGCGGCGAGCAGCCATGGACGGGAACCGGCTGCGGCGAGGGCTGGGCAGAGGAAGGAACGTGGGACGGGGCGGGCGGGGGAGCCGGGCCACTGCCTGTCCCGGGTGGCGGGTTTGCCGGCTCCCTGGGAACCGGTGCTGCCGGCACGGCGGGCGATGTCGGCTGCCGTGCCGAATCCGGGTTCGCCGGTACCGCATCCGCGGGCCCGGCCGCAGGCCCGGCCGCGGGTCCGGCCACGGGCCCGGCCGCGGGTTCGGGGCCGAAGCCGGCCCGCGTTGGGATGGTCGTGACGGTGATCAGTGCCTGGTGGCCGGGGGGAGCGGTCCCGTCGGGTGCCGACGGCGCGGCGCCCGACGGGATGGGGAGGTTGTCCGCCCGCACCTCGGCCGGGCCGGATTTCCCCCGGAGTGTGACAGTCAGTATTCCAGAGATCACGAGAATGGTCGCGGCGGCGGCCGCGGCGGCCGTCCACACGTTCCGGCGCCGTCGACGAGCGGAATCCCTGTCGCCGGACAGCGGCGGGGCACCGCGCGGCCGCAGCCTGGTCGGGGTGTCCAGCGGCTCGTCGGGCCCGGGAGCCGCGGACGGCGAGCCGGCGCCGTCCGCGCTGTCGGTACCGGCCGGGGCCGGCCGCGGCGAGCTCCCGGCGGAGCCGACGCGGGACCGGCGGCGGGTGGCTTCCAGGCGGGAGACGTCGGCGGCGGCTGCCCCGGAACCGGTGCCTGTTTTCGGGTCGTGGGCCGTCGGCTCGTCCGATGACGGCGGGACGGCCGCGAGATCATCCCCGGCTGCCCCCAGCCGGGCCACCGGCTCGGCTCCCAGGGCGTCCCGTAGCGCGTCGAACTTCTCGACAAGACCGGCCACGCTCGGCCGTTGCCGCGGATCGACCGACATCATGTGCCCGATCAGCGCCCGCAGCGGCTCTGGAACAGCCTGGTCGAGTTCGGCGGCGTCGCCGGCGAGGATGCGACGCATGACCGTCGCCGGTCCGTCGCCGGCGCGGGGCGCGAACGGGGCCGTGCCGGCAAGCAGGGTGTACAGGGTCGAACCGAAGGCGTAGACGTCGGCGGCCGGCGAGTACCGCTGTCCGTCAAGGACCTCCGGAGCGCAGTGAGCCGGCGTGTAGGCCTCGAGGCTGACCGACTTCTCCGGGCCGGCCGCGGCACCTGCCGCCCCGATACCCGCCATCCCGAAGCTCGCCGCCCCGAAGCTCGCCGCCCCGAAGCTCGCCACCCCGAAATCGCTCAGTACTGCCCCGCCCTCGTCGGAGACCAGGAGATTCCCCGGCTTGATGTCACGATGGGTGATGTCGGCGCGGTGCGCCGCGGCCAGTGCCCGGGCGACGGACACACCTACCCCGACGGTTTCCGGCACTGACAGCCGGTTCGGCTGGTTCGGCTGGTTGCTGTCGCGCATCCGGTCGACCAGCGATCCCCGCGGGAAGTACTGCATCGCGATGAACGGCTGGTCGTCGGCGGTGGCGCCCGCGTCGTACACGGTGATGATCTCGGGGAGGTGGGACAGGCTGCCGGACGCCTGGCACTCGCGGGTGAACCGGCGCAGCGCGGCCGGGTCCCCGACGTCGGCGCTCAGGACCTTCACGGCTACCGTTCGGGCGAAACGCTCCTGGTAGGCGGTGTAGACGGTGCTGAACCCGCCGATCGCGACCCGGCGGAAATCCCGGTACCCTCGATGGCCGGGCCCGGCGGCACCCGCGCCGCATCCTGGCTCTCCCGAGTCTTCCCCACATCGCCCCCGGTATGTTCCGCACGAATCCGTCCACCGCGGCGTACGCCTCCCGTTGGATATGGTAGACCGTGACGCGCTTCGGTGACGTACGCGAGGGGAGCGCTGCGGGGACGTGACACACATGGGCTGGTTTTCCAGTGGCTCCGCGGCCACCGGCCACGTGAAAAGATCTGTGATCGCGCAGCCTTT
>NZ_CEVIVC010000090.1:14198-20272 GCF_982290645.1 Protofrankia sp. CiP1_Cm_nod4 | reverse complement strand
CTGTACCCCACTCCCCCCCACCTGTCCGACACTCCGGACACCCCCACGCCCACGTCCGGCGGGGCCTGGAGATCACCTCTCCGGCATCAATGTGTCTTTTGACCGAACGTGTCAAAAACACCTCCGGTAACCGATGCAGCGGCTATCCTCGACCGCCGCCGCGAATGAGTACGCTTTCCGGACGGAGCGGACGGATGATTCCCGCCGGTGAAGATCGGCTTCCGCTCGGTGCCACACTTGTGGGGGGGCCGCCGGGCCCACCTCGCCGATCTGGGGACGGAGGCCGACGTGACGGTGACGGAGCCCGGCGTCATACCGTGGCGCGAGCCCGGGACCGGCCTGCGCCACCTCGCGGATGTCGCGACGCGCATGACCCGCGCGGTCGAGAGCGTCATCGACGGCAAGCCCGAGGTGGTCAGGACATCCCTGGTCGTCCTGCTCGCCGAAGGCCACCTGCTCATCGAGGACGTGCCCGGCGTCGGCAAGACGATGCTCGCCAAGGCGCTGGGGCGCTCGATCGACGCCCGCGTCCGCCGCATCCAGTTCACTCCCGACCTGCTGCCCAGCGATGTCACGGGGGTGAGCGTCTACAACCAGGACACCCGCGACTTCGAGTTCCGCCCCGGGCCGGTCTTCTCCAACCTGGTCATAGCCGACGAGATCAACCGAGCCGCCCCCAAAGCGCAGTCGGCACTCCTCGAATGCATGGAGGAACACCAGGTCACCATTGATGGCGTCACCTATCACCTGGAATCGCCGTTCATGGTCGTCGCGACCCAGAACCCGATCGAGATGGAAGGCACCTATCCCCTGCCCGAGGCGCAACGGGACCGTTTCACCGCACGGGTGTCCATGGGCTATCCGTCATCCGCGGCCGAGCTGGCCATGCTGGACAGCCATGGCAACACCGAGCCCCTCGACGCGGTCGACCCGGTCACCGAGGCCGCCGAGATCACCAGACTCATCTCCCTGGTCCGTTCGGTCCACGTGGCCGACGAGGTACGCCGCTACATCGTCGATCTCGTGACGGCGACCCGCCGGCACCCGGAGCTCGTCCTGGGTGCCTCCCCGCGCGCGGCCCTGCACCTGATCAGGACCGCCCGGGCCCACGCCGCCCTCGACGGCCGCGCCTTCGTCGTCCCCGACGACGTCCAGGCGATGGCCGAACCGGTCCTCACCCACCGGCTGCTGGTCAGAGCGGAGACCGCGGCGTCGGGCGGGTCCGCCGTCGAGGCCGCCTCCCGGATCGTCGCGGACATCCTCACGCGGGTCCCCATCCCGCACCGGGGGGCACGTCCGTCGCACCGTGGCCGTTAGATCGCTGTGTCGGACTTCCTGGCAGCCTTACGAGGCCTGACCGTCCGCGGGCAGTGTTTCGTGGTCACCGGGCTGGTCTGCTGCGGGCTGGCGGTCGTGGTCGGCGAGAAGGACCTCCTGCGGGCCGGCCTGCTGCTGCTCACCCTGCCGCTGTGCGCGACGGCGTTCGTGTGCCGGACCCGCTACCGGCTCGCCTGCCACCGGCGCCTGACACCCGCCCGCGTGACCGTGGGGGCGGTGGTGTCGGTCGGTGTCCGGATCGACAACATGAGTCGGCGTTCCTCCTCGGTGCTGCTGGTGGATGACGACATCCCCGCCCATCTCGGCTTCCGGGCGCGCTTCATGCTCGACCGGGTGGAGCCGGGGGGCGCCCGGTACTTCACCTATCAGCTTCGCCCCCGGCTGCGCGGCCGTTACCTGATCGGGCCGATGGCGATCCGGATCACGGATCCGTTCGGGCTGTGCGAGCTCACCCGCACGTTCCGCAGCCGCGACGAACTGGTCGTCACCCCGCCGGTGGAAACGCTGCCCGCGTCGCGCCCCGGCAGGCAGATCACGATCGGTGACCTCCGCCAGCGCGACCGGCCCACCATGGGGACCGACGACTTCGTCACCCGCCCCTACCAGGCCGGGGACGACCTGCGACGGATCCACTGGCGCACCAGTGCCCGCGCCGGTGAGCTGATGGTGCGCCGGGAGGAGAGCTCCCGCCCGGCCAGCGCGACCGTCCTGCTCGACACCCGCTCCGCGGCCTGGGCCGGTCAGGGGCCGGCCTCCTCGTTCGAGTGGGCGGTCAGCGCCGCTGGCTCGGTCGCGGCGCATCTCACCGAGAGCGGCCACCTGGTCGACCTGATCTGTGACGGCAGCCTGGCGGCCGCACCGGCCGCGGGCGGACCACGGAAGCCGACCCGCAGCACCACCGCGCTGCTGGACGCGCTCGCCGTGGTGACCACCGCCGACGCCGGTCCGCCGTCCCGTGCGGCATCCCCGGGCCCGCCCATCCCCGGCCGGCGCGGCCTGGCCCACCTCGCCGGCGACGGGATACTCGTGGCGGTCCTCGGCTCCACCGAGCCGGCACGAGCAGGGATACTCGCCAGGGCCCGCCCGCGCGGCACACTCGCGACGGTCGTGCTCGTCAACGTCGCGACCTGGGACGGGAACCATGCCGCAGCCGGGCAGGAGGCCACCGGGCAGGAGAACCTGCGCGCCTGCCGCGCGGTCTTCCAGCGTCACGGCTGGACTGTGATCGTCGCCGGCTACGGCGACACCCTCGCCACGTTGTGGCCGGGTGGGTCCCAGCGGAGCTCCGGACGAAGCACAGCCGGCAGCGGGAAGAACAACAGGGCCGGGCGTCAGGCGGCCGGCGCCCAGAGCACAGGCGTGATCCACCATGGCCGACCGCAGCCACCGCAGCCACCGCAGCCACGGCATCCGGAACCACGGCACGTCGCCCAAGGGAGTGGTCCCACGCAGCCGCGGCATCCGGAACCACGGCATCCGGATCCGTCGGCCTCGTCGAGCCAGCCGCTCGAGTGGCCATCCACTGTTGGCCGGGCCGCTCCTGCCTCGGCCGCTCCTGGCCCGGCGACTCCTGGCCCGGCGACTCCTGGCCCGGCGACTCCTGGCCCGGCGACTCCTGGCCCGGCGACTCCTGATTCGGCGGCTCCTGCCTCGGCCGCTCCTGGCCCGACGGCTCCTGGCCCGGCGACTCCTGATTCGGCGGCCGTTGGCCCTGCTACCACCGGTCAGGCCACCGCCTGGCCAGCCAGCAGCGATTCGGCCATCAGAGGTTCGGCCGCTGAGAGTTCGGCCACCAGCAGCGCGGCGGCCGGCAGGCCAAGGGCCGGCAGACCAGCGGCCACCTGGCCGACCGCCGCTGACCCAGCCATTACCAGCCGGGCCACCGGCGGCCCAAGATCCTTCCCGCCTGACACGACCAGCACGGCACCACCTACCACACGCCCACCCACCGCACGCCCGACAGCCCTCCCACCCGGACCGCCCGACAGCGCCAGAACGTCCCCCCTGCCCCGCTTGTCTGCCATGCGGGAACGCGCCGACAGCAGGCCCGAGCCGGCGCGCCCGTCCGCAACACCCCGGTCACCGGCCACGCGGGTGCGGCCTGAGGAGACCCCGGAAGACGCGGCCACGGCAGGGCAGCCAGAGGCGGAAGCAGGCCTGCGGCGATGATCACGCGCCTGCCCCCCACCCTGACCGCTACTCTCGGTGGCGCACTCGCGTCGCTGCTGTGCGCGTTCGCGCTCGCGCCGTTGTTCGACGGCCTGTGGTGGCTGCGGCTGGCTGTCGCGGCCACGGCGGTGGTGGCGGGAACGTCCGTGCTGGGCCAGGCCCTGCGGTTGCCCGTCCCGGGCATCGTGCTGTTGGAGGCACTCAGCCTGCTCGTCGCGGCGACCATACTGTGTGCGCGGGAAACCGCCCTCGCCGGCGTGCTGCCGACCAGCCAGACGCTGGAAACGCTGCGTTCCCTGATCGCCACCGGCCGGGACGACGTGGCTCGGTTCGCCGCGCCGGTACCGCAACGGCCGGGTCTGGCGCTGCTCGTCCTCATCGGCGTCCATCTGGTCACGATGGTCGTCGATTTCCTGATGACGGTGGCCCGGCGTCCGGCACTCGCCGGGCTCCCGCTGCTGGCGCTGTTCATGCTGCCGGCGGCGGTGCTGCCGGACGGCGTCGGGCCGGTCCGGTTCGTTCTCGGCGCGTTGGGCTTCCTCCTGCTGCTGATAGTGGACGGCCACACCAGCATCGAACGCTGGCGAAAACCGGTCACCACCGCGTCAGCCCCCGCATCGGGTTCCGGCGCACCCGGCCCAGGCGTCGGCACCGGCCATAGCTCTGGCTCTGGCTCTGGCTCTGGCTCTGGCTCTGGCTCTGATCATGGCCCTGGCCAGGGCGCATCGGATGCCGCCTCGTCGGCATCCCCGCGGCTGGGCAACAGAGCCGGCGTCCACGTCATCGGGATCACCGTGTGCGCGATGGTGTGCGCGGTGGCTGTACCGGCCGCGCTGCCCTCGCTACAGGAACTGGCGCTTGTCACGCACGGTCAGGGCAACAACCATGACGACGGCCCCGGCTCGACGGTTGTCATCCAGCCGATCGTCTCGTTGGCGCAGCAACTGCACTCCCCGCTGACAAAGGAACTGGTGTCGGTGCGCACCACGTCACCGCAGTATCTGCGGCTGACCGCGCTCGAACAGTTCGACGGGCAACAGTTCACCCTGCGGGCGCTGCGCGCCGGACGCGAGGCAAAAATCAGCAACGGCCTGCCCAGGCCGACAGCCACCGCCCACAGCACGCAGATCGCCGCGGCCATCCGCGTGTCGAAGGACCTGGAGGCGAACTACCTCCCGCTGCCCGGCACCCCGACCAGAATCACCGGTCTTGACGGTGACTGGCGGCTGGCCGCCGAGACCGGCACGGTGTTCAGCACCCGGACCTCCACCGCCGACGCGACCTACCAGGTCGAAGCAGCCGTCCCAGCCCCCACCCGCGAAGAGCTCACGACCACGTTGACAGCCGTCCCAGCCGAGCTGAAGATCGACACCGAACTGCCCGCCAGCACCGACCCCCGGATCCACAACCTGGCACGGCAGCTCACGCGAACCGCGTCCGGCCCCTACCAGCAGGCTGTCGCCATCCAGAACTACCTGCAGAGCGGTGCCTTCACCTACGACCTGGACGGCGCACCCACCACCCAGGCCGGGGCGCTGACAGACTTCCTGTTCACGCGCAAACGCGGCTACTGCGAGCAGTTCGCCTCCGCGATGACGGTGCTGCTGCGGTCGCTGGGGATCCCGGCCCGGGTGGCGATCGGCTTCAACGCGGGCGAACGGCAGCCGGACGGCAGCTACCTGATGACCAACAAGAACATGCATGCGTGGCCAGAGGTGTGGTTCGCCCCCACCGGATGGATCCCCTTCGAGCCGACCCCGCCAGCGAGTGCGGGCATCGCCATCCCCGGCTACTCACAGGTCCAGAAGCCGGCTGGAGGGAGCACGGCTTCCGTGCAGGCGGGCGCCGCCCGGTCGTCGTCCGCGCCCGAGACCGCCGCGCCGAGCGCAGGCACCACCAGCGGCGACGGGCAGGACACGGTGGCGCATCAGCCCCTCACACAGCCGCGGCCCACCAGCGACGGGCCGCTGCCCGCGATCCTCTGGTGGTTCCTGCCGGGGGCCGCCCTCCTCGCGCCACTGGGTGGACCAGCCCTGCTGCGGATGGCCCGCCGTCGACAGCGCCTCAGGGCCACCCTGCGGGAGGCCCCCGACGACGGGGACGCGGCGGCCGACAGCCGTGCGCACGCGGCCTGGGCCGAACTGGCCGACCTCACCGTCGATCTCGGCAT
This sequence comes from Protofrankia sp. CiP1_Cm_nod4, assembly GCF_982290645.1. NCBI lineage: Bacteria > Bacillati > Actinomycetota > Actinomycetes > Frankiales > Frankiaceae > Protofrankia > Protofrankia sp. CiP1_Cm_nod4. The sequence continues at coordinate 14,595 of NZ_CEVIVC010000090.1, read as the reverse complement.
GCCGCTGCGGCCGAACGAGTCCCCGCGAGCCAGCGCGACGCGGCTGAGCGCTCACATCGCGGCCAACGCCCGCACCCCCGAGCGAACGATCACGACGGCGGAGGCCGAGGAGGCCCTGGCTGCCCTGCTCCGGATCGCCGAGGCGGAGGAACTCGCCTGCTACGCGCCGCTGGCCCTGGTCCGCTCCCACGCACCGGACGAACGAATCGGACGTGATCTACAGACAGTTACGCGCATCCTGAAGAAGATAACGCCGCGTACCAGCCGCGTTTGGGCCACCGCAGTCCCCCGCTCCGTGGTCGCCGACCTGAGGGGCCTGCGCAGCCTGGTCCGGACGGGGAGCCGCCCGAAGCCGAGACGCCCGGCAGCACTCCGGCACGACCAGAACAGCCGGCAC
>NZ_CEVIVC010000090.1:10017-14165 GCF_982290645.1 Protofrankia sp. CiP1_Cm_nod4 | reverse complement strand
GGAACGGCCAGAACGGCCGGAACAGCCGGAACAGCCGGAACGGCCAACGCAGCCAGCACGCTCGGAACAGGCAACACAGTCAGAACACGCAGCGGGACAGGGTGCGAACGCCGGGCGCATGACCGCCGAGCGCATAAACCGGTTGTTCATGCTGACTGCCGGCTGACGGCGGTCGCCGGCCCGCGGTCAACGACCGCTACCACAACTTGGTCGTTACTGGTCGACGGCCATCCCGCCTACTGATCATCTCATCGGCTGGCGACGGCTCCTGCCGGTCAACGCTCATCCCATCGGCGGCGCCACCGTTCCTCGATCCGCTCGGTGAACGGGGGGCGGGTCCGACGGCGGGGGGCCGCCGGACGGCGGCTGCTGGCCTCCCCGCCCCGACCGCTGATCCGGCGAAGATCGGCAGCACCCCGGGACGCCGCGAACAGCATCGTGGCGAAACCAAGCACACCAAGGACCACGATCAGCGGTGTCCGGTTGAGAACGACTCCCACGAGCAGGACGACCAGCCCCACCACGAACAGGAGGAGGCTTCGGCGGACCCTGCGCATGAGATAGGTGCGAGGGTTCGTCGAGCGGACCGTGCTCGCGAACTTGGGATCGTCCTCGACGAGGGCGCGCTCGATCTGATCAAGCAGGCGCTGCTCATTTTCCGAGAGCGGCATCGACGCTCCTCCCACGGCCGGCAGGTCCGGCAGACGGAACCTGACACCCAAGAATAGGCACGACCGGGCATGGGCGGTAGGCAACCAACCATGCCGAGACAGACCGATCGCTTCCTGCTGCTCTGGCTCCTCCCCGCAGGTGCGAAGGCCCATGCCACACGGTATGATCGGTTCCGCTTCCGTGGGGAAGCCCTCATCCCGGGCCCAGGTGGAGCCGGCCCACTCCCACCCTGGACGATCGGCGTGTAATCGCCCCGTCGCCATGGGGAAGCCCTCACTGTTCTGACTGTTCTGCCGCGCCGGAAGCTCTCACCGTCCTGCCGTCTCGCAGGAAGCCCTCCTCCGTCCCGCCGTCTCGCTGGAAGCCCTCGTCACTGCCGCGCCGGAAGCCCTCCTCCGTCCTGCCACGCCCTTCTGGCCATGGCTTCTGGCCACGGCGTCGCGGGAAAGCCGCATCCGAGGGATGCCGGACGCGCTCGACAGCCACTCCCGTGCGTACCGCACCGCTTGCACCGTGCGCCCGCCTGATCACGATCGTTCCGGTCCGCCCTGGCACCAGCCTCCTGTCGGTCTCGCATCAGCCCCTCGCCAGCCCATCCCGTCATCAACCGGCCCTGTGAGCCCACGAGAGCGCAGTCGAGCATCCGCCACACACAGTCATGCCATCTGGTCATGCCGTCTGATCGTGCTGCCCGATCACGCTGCCCGACCGTGTTGTCTGGTTGTGCCGTTGGGCCGTGCTGTCCGGTCGTGTCATCGGTTGTCCCGGCGGTGAGCCAGGACGTGCAGGTGGGCGGCGAGATCCCGGAAGGGCGCCCGGGAGGATGCGGCGATCTCCAACTGGAGCAGCCGCTCCGCCGCGGACGGATCCGCGTCCACGGCGGCCGTGGGCACCAGATCGGCGAACACCCGCACCCCGTGGACCGCGATCACATCGGCTCCGGCGTCACTTACCATGCGCACCAGCGCGTCCCCATCGAAACGGCGCGCCCGGTCAGAGCCGCTACAACGCCCACCGGGATCGGTCAGCGCATGCTGTGCCTCGGCGAGCCTGCCGGCGAGCGCACGGGCGAGGACGACAGCCGCCCGGTTGGCGGCAACGACGCTGAGCAGCCCACCTGGACGCAGGGCTGCCACCGCTGCCGTCAGCGCGGTGACCGGCTCGTCCACCACCTCCAGCACGGTGTGGCACAACAGCACGTCCGAACGGCCCACTCCGATGATCTCCGGCAGGACGGAAAGATCTCCCTGACGCGCTGTCACGAGATGCCTGACCCCGTGCTCCGCCGCCCGGTGGTCGAGAGAGGCGAGCGCGTCCGGACTGGGATCCACCACGGTCACCCGGTGCCCGCGCTCGGCAAGCGGCACCGCGAACCCGCCGCTGCCGCCGCCCGCGTCCACCACGTCGAGCGTGTCGCCCGCTCGCGGCGTCACCGTGGCCAGCGCGTCCAACAGCCCCCGCCAGACCACGGCCTGGCGCAGATCCCCCCATGTCACCGGACGACTTCTGACGGTCATGCCGTACCTCCCTCGGCGACCCGGCGGCCTTGAAGCCCGAGGCGACCCGGGGACCTGGACCTTCCCGGGCCATGCCCGCTGGCGGGTTCCCGCGAACCTCGCAATGGGGTGATCGACGCCGGGGTGATCGACGTCAGGGTGAGATGACCGACGCCATGACGATCAGCACCGTGATCAACGCTGGCGGGACGGCACTGGATGACCGGCGTCGAACGACCGCTACCGGGGCGACCAAGCGCCAGGGTGGCTACAATTCGCTCGGGCTCATCCCCCTCGGGCTCATCCCCCTCGGGCTCATCCCCCTCGGGCTCATCCCCCTCGCCCTTCACGCATCGGCGCATCTCTCACGTGCGTTTCCTGTACGCATCTTCCATGTACATCTCTTGCGCTCTCACATCCCGCGTACCGGTGGCCGGAAATCTCATGCCGGTAGCCGGAAACCGATGGCGATGCCGGCCACGAGACCGCCCAGAGACAGACCGATCAGCTGCAGCACCCAGCCCGGCGGCCGTCGCCGGGCTCGTCCCGTGACCGCCTGGATCCCCACAGGCGCGTCCGGTGGCACCGCCCCGTCGGCGGTCCGGAAACCATGACCTCCGAAGGAGCGGAAAACCCGCGCTTTTTCCGCCTTCAGCCCCCCGATCAACCCTTCAGCTGTCGATCGCGCGGCATCCCCAACAATGACTGAATCCATCCGAATGACCTACCGTCATAATCAAGACGCTCACCAACGGTCACCGATAGTGAGTGTTTGATCTACGATACGCAAAACGATCTACACGGCTCCCACGACAACCGACGGCCAGAAGCCTCCGTCCGCACGTAGACGGACATCCGGGATCCCCGACGGACCAGAACCAGGATCCCCCGACAACGGGAGGCGTCTCTCCAGCGGCCAGAATCCGCCCGCTCAGGAGCCGCGACCGGCCAGCGGGAGGGCCACCGCCTCCGCAGCCACAGAATCCGCCCGTCCACGGGACGCGGGGTGAACCCGTGCCCCGGCCGTGCCCGGTGTGCGTGCGGCTTCACATCCCGGCCCGCGCTGTCTGTATTCGTCCTGTTCACACCCCTGCCTTCGCCGGCGTGCGGGTGACGCCGACAAGCGGGGCACAGCTGACGATCGTGGCCGTCAGCGCCGGCTGGGACGGCAGGCCCAACGTGGTCTCCACCACCGCGAGGAACGTCTCCGCCTGCCGGAGCAGGTCGTCGGCATCCCGGGCGCCGACCACGGACAGGCCCGCCTCTGCGGCCGTCCTCCTGGCCGCGCCGGCCGCGAAGAACTGTGCCCACTCCGCCAGCTCGGGTGCCACTCGTGTCAGCAGCTGCCAGACGCTGACGGGCCGGCCACGGTGACCGTGGCGGGGCCGGGCCCGTTCCACGAGAACAGCGGCGGCGGCCCGCAGCGCCGCCAGGTGCGCCAGGGCGTACCGCTGCCCGGGAGCCCGGGCGAAGCTCGCTTCGTCAAGGCCGTGATGCGCGGCCATGAGCAGCTCGTCGCGGGAACGACGAGGCAGCCCCGCGAGGGGGACCTGGATTCGAGACTGTCGATCTACGGCCTGCCGACTCATGACCGCTCCCTCCGATACGACGACATCACTACGTGGCTCATCCACATGACGATCTTTCGCGCGACAGCTATTCGCATGACGGCCTTGCCTACGACGAGCTGCTCTGGTCGTCGTAGGCAAGGCCACGACGGCCTACTCCAGTAAGTCGAACACATGTTCGACTTACTGGAGTAGTAAACCTCACCCACTCGGAACCGTCAACGTTGCCGGAGAGCACGGCTGGGAGTGCCCCGAAAGCGGTGTCGTGGCCGCCACCGGGTGGCCGCTATCACGTTGTCAGCAGTGGATCGCTGTCAGCGGTGAACCGTCGGTGGGCTGAACCGCCACATCGTCGGAAGCCACGGCCGGACCAGCGCGACATGGGCCGGACAAGGCCGGCGGCCGGGCCGGC
>NZ_CEVIVC010000090.1:0-9627 GCF_982290645.1 Protofrankia sp. CiP1_Cm_nod4 | reverse complement strand
GGCGGCCCGGTGGCCGGCTCCGGGGCCGCGCACCTGGCCGGCCCGGCCAGGGATCATCTGGTCGCGGTCACCCAGCCGGCGAGCGGGCGGTAGGTCAGACGACCGGAGTCAGCGGCGGTTGTGCCGCGGCAACCCTGCCGGCCCGGCCGTCTGTTTCACGACAGCGAGGATCGGGCGAGGCCGGGCCACGCGGGGCTCGGGCGGCGAGAACGCCCCGGGCCACCAGGAACACCTGGCATATGGCACGCTGCCACCGCACCGTACAGGATTCACCGACAGGCCCTCATCCGGACCGAGTCGGGCGCAACGCCCCGAGCACCCGTTATCGTCAGTGACCTCAGATGGTATAGGGGACTGACACGGCCCAGGCGTGGCCGGTAATCGACGCGGGTAGACAGGCCACCCGGGCAGGCAGCCTGCCCGGGGCAGGAACGAAAGCGCGAGGAGGCAGGCTTGGTGGAGAACATCAGGCTGATCCGCTGGACACCCGCGCGGATGCGTGCCCGGCTGACCGATGTCATCGCCGTCTACAAGGCCGCCTTTCTGGACTTCCACGAGCCCGACCCGGCGCGGGCGGCGATCGAACGGACCATGCACGCCCGCCGGCACGCCGACCGCCGGGATCTGCGAGCGGTCGCGGCCCTTCTCCCCGACGAGCGCCTGGTCGGCTTCACCTACGCCCTGCCGGGGCTGAAGGGGCAGTGGTGGCACGACGTCGTCAGTGACGCGCTGGGGCCCGAGGACGCCGTGACCTGGCTCGGCGACTGTCTGGAGATCGTCGAGCTCCACGTCCTGCCGGAGTTCCAGGGCAGGGGGGTGGGACGCAGTCTGCTGCGGGAACTGCTGCGGGAGGCACCGGAACAGACCGCCGCGCTGTCCGCCCTGGAACTACCCGACAGCAGGGCTCGACGGCTGTATGCCAGCGAGGGCTTCATTCCGCTACTGTCGAATTTTCGATTTCCGGGAAGCTGGATCGAATACGCGGTGCTGGGCAAGCGCCTCACCCCCGCCGAGCCGGCCCAGGAGCGGCCTTCGTCCCCTTCGGCCGAGCAGCGGCCCGCCCACGGCCCCGGCGACAACCACCGGCAGGCCCGCGTCATCTGAGAGCCTCCCGAAAACCGAGCTGGTCCAGCGGGCCCCTGCGGGCTCCGGCGCCCGGGGGGAAGGCCGAACGAAGATCAGCGCGGCCGGAGGACGGTCCGGGTCCGCGCTTGTGGCCGTTCCTGGCCCGCCGCCGCGGCCACCAGGTTCATGATCGCAGCAGTCAGCGGCACGACCACGCTGCGGAAGGCCAGGCGCAGGAGCAGGAAGCCCAGGCCCACGATGACCGCGACTCCCGGGAGCTGCGAGAGAGCCCGCGCCAGCCCGCTGTCTTCGCCGGCACCGGGCCCGTACGGGCGTTTCGTGGAAGTATGACTGTCATGTAGGTCCGGCCACGTCTTGCGACAGCTTGCCCGGTCGGCACCGGGGCGGTCATCGGAGCATCATGCCTGCTGCGTATCGTTCCGTCGTCTGATGACGACCGGGACTACCGACAACCGTCAGCCCTTCGAGGGCCGCCAGGGGGCGGCCGCAGGAGAAACCGGTGACCAAGCATGCACCACTGGTCGTGGAGACACTCGACGACCTCGACCCGACAGCGGTCTTCAACACCGAACGCGACCAGGTGGTGGTCGCGGTGCGTATCACCCCCGTGTTCGGCACGCTGGACCTCAACCTGGTGGCGGCCGTGGTGGACGCGGCGAACCTGGCCGGCTTCGCGCTCGTGCGCGAGCAGCCCTTCCGGGACGAATGGCTGTTGTGCGTCTTCGACGCCTACGAGGACAACGACTAAAAGATCACTGACGACGACGGGACGACTGGGCCCAGGGGAGCGCGCGCCCCCTGCGGCCGGTGGCCCGAGGATCACCACAGCTGGCAGGCCGCCGCACCCGACACGTCCGGGTGAGTAGACACGGCTGTCACCGTGAAAGGCGGGTCGCCGCCGTGGTGGGCGGATCATCGCTGTAGCGAGTGGAACACCTCCCGTGTCGCGGTGGAACGGTTCAACGTGATGAAGTGGATGCCGGGCGCGCCACCGGCGAGCAGCTTCTCGCACAGGTCGGCGGCGACCTCCACCCCGACCGCCCGCACCGCCGCCGGGTCGTCGGCCACCGCGTGCAGCCGCCTGGCCAGGTCCGCGGGGAACGCGGCCCCGGACAGCTTCGCCATCCGCTCGATCTGCGCGACGTTGGTCACCGGCATCACCCCGGGAATGATCGGCGCCTCACAGCCGAGCCGGCGGACCCGGTCGACCAGCCGGAAATAGGCGTCCGCGTCGAAGAAGAACTGGGTGATCGCATAGTCCGCGCCGGCGGTGAGCTTGCGTACCAGGTAGCGCGCGTCGGTGTCGAAGTCGGGCGAGCGGGGGTGGCGGTCCGGGAAGGCCGCGACCCCGACACAGAAGTCGCCGAGCGACTGGACGAGGTGTACCAGCTCCTCGGCGTGGCGCAGCCCCTGGGGATGGGCGATCCACTCCCCCTGCGGGTCGCCGGGCGGGTCGCCGCGTAGCGCCAGGACGTTGTGTACCCCGGCGCCGGCGTAGCTGCCGATCACCTGTCGCAGTTCGGTGACGGAGTGGTTGACGGCGGTGAGATGACCGATCGGCGTGAGGGTCGTCTCCATCGCGATACGTTCGGTGACCCGCACCGTGCCGGCCCGGGTCGACCCGCCCGCGCCGTAGGTGACCGACACGAAGGACGGCCGCAGCGGCTCCAGCTCCCTGATCGCCGTCCACAGGTGGCGTTCCCCCTCGGGGGTCCGCGGCGGGAAGAACTCGAACGAGAACGACGGCCGGCCCGAGGCGAGACAGTCCCGCACGGTCAGCCCCCGGGTCGCCACGACGCTCCTGACCGCTGCCATACCCCTGAGGGTAAGCCCTGTCAGGCGCCGGACCCGGCACAACCGGACACGTCCTGTTCACGACAGGCATCCGGACAAGGCATCCGGACAAGGCATCCGGACGAGCCATCCGGACGAGCCATCCGGCTGAGACGACCGGACGAGGCGGCCGTCCCCACGGCACGCCACACCCTGTAGGCCGCGTCCCGCTCGCCGCTCGGCCTGTGGCACGGCCTACAGCCGTACCGGGCCCTGGGGCGTCGGGGCGCACACCCGCACCCGGCCGGACCGGCTGCGGACCGACACCGTCCGCGCCGCCCCCGGATCGACCGGAACATCCAGGGTGACCGAGTCCGCGCCGGGATCCGCGGACTCGACGTCGACCGCGTACGGCCCACCCGGCAGGACGACCGTGACCGCCCCGCTGTCGCTGTACGCCGCCACCTTCCCGGGGGGACGGGCGAAGTGCAGGACGACGTCACCGGTGCGGCTGCGCGCGGCGACACCGCTCCCGCCCAGCTCCCGCCCGGCGATGGTGCCCGTGTCGGTGATGAGCACGAGGTCGCCGTCCGAGCCCCACAGGGTCACCTCCCCGCGGCGGACCTCGGCCCGGACCCGGGTCGCCCGCGGCAGCGTCAGCCGGACCCGGGCCTCGCTGGTGCGCCCGTCGACGCGCAGCAGCTCCCCGGCCTGTTCCAGGGCCGGACGCGAGCGGCCGGCGCGCCGGCGGACGGTCATCGCCACCCGGGCGTCCGCCCGGTCGGCCTCGGCGATCTCGACCCGCCCGGCGGCCAGCCGGATCTCGACGGCGCTCACCCCGCCCGCCGTCTGGCTGGTCTCGCGCGGCGGCCGTCGCGGCAGCACGAGCCCGTAGCCGGCCGCGCCCAGCAGGACGACGGCGGCCACGGCCACGAGGACGTCCGTCATCGGCCCTCCCCGCCACACGCCGCGCCGAGAGGACGGCTCCCACCGAGAAGACGGCTCCCAGCAGGGGAAAGGGGCTCGTCGATGGGATGGGTTCCGCCGACGGGGGTGGTTGGCACGCTGGGAACGGTACCGGTCGGGCCCGGCATCCGGGCGGCCAGAGTGATCATCCAGGACGGCTCCGGCGGCCCCGGTCCCGCGGAAAGGCACCGGGCGAGCCGGCTTCCGTCCCGGGACGGAAGCCCCGGATCCACCTTCATTCGTCTTAATTCGCCTTAATTCATTGTTCAGACAGGCTGACGAGTTCGGCTTGAAGTCTCGATTCCGGCCGCTGGCTGCGAGACTACAGCTCATGGACGAACGGCTCACACGCTCGGGTGCGCGCGCCCCGGACGGATCCGGGACACGCGCACCCGAGCACGGCCAGGAGGGGAAGCCCGCGGCGGGCGGCGAGGCGTCCCTCGCCAGCCCGGACACGGCCACCGACGCCGACCATCTCGAACGCGCTCTCTTTGAGGTCAAGAAGGTGATCGTCGGCCAGGACCACATGGTCGAGCGGATGCTGGTGGCGCTGCTCGCCCGCGGCCACTGCCTGCTGGAGGGGGTGCCGGGGGTGGCCAAGACCCTCGCCGTCCAGACCCTCGCCACGGTGGTCGGAGGGACGTTCACCCGTATCCAGTTCACCAGCGACCTGGTCGTCTCCGACATCATCGGCACCCGGGTCTACCGGCAGACCCGGGAGGCCTTCGATGTGGAGCTGGGGCCCATCTTCGCGAACTTCGTCCTCGCCGACGAGATCAACCGGGCGCCCGCCAAGGTGCAGTCGGCGCTGCTGGAGGTGATGGCCGAGCGACAGGTCTCCCTCGGCGGCGTCACCCACCGGCTGCCGGTGCCGTTCCTCGTGCTGGCGACGCAGAACCCGATCGAGTCCGAAGGGGTGTACCCGCTCCCGGAGGCGCAGCGTGACCGGTTCCTGATGAAGGTGGACGTGCCGTATCCCAGCGGCCACGAGGAGCTGGAGATCGTCCGACGGATGGGCACGCAGCCACCCCGGGCCGAGCGCGTCCTGGACCCGCCCACGCTGATCAAGCTGCAGGAGCGCGCCACCGACGTGTTCGTGCACCACGCGATCGCCGACTACGCGGTCCGCATGGTGCTGGCGACCCGGGCGCCGGCGGAGTTCGGAATGCCCGAACTCGCCGGCCATCTCGCCTACGGCGCGTCACCGCGCGCGTCGCTCGGCCTGGTCGCGGCGGCCCGGGCGCTGGCGATGCTGCGCGGCCGGGACTACGTCGTGCCGGACGACGTCGCCGCGGTCGCGCCGGACGTGCTGCCGCACCGGCTGGTGCTGTCCTACGAGGCGCTGGCGGAGGGGCTGTCCGCGCGGGCCATCGCCGAACGGATCCTGCACGGCACCCGCCCCCCCCGGGTCACGCCCCGTCAGCAGGACTATCCCGGGCACTGGACCACCAACCCGCACGGATTCCCCGAGTACCTCGGCCAGGAAACGTCGGCGTGAGAGTGAACCAGCCAACGCAACGGCCCGCTCCCGGGCCACGCCGCGGCGGCAGAGCAGGCACGCCGGCAACACCCGGCGGGACGGACGCGAGTATGCCCGGTGGGACGGGCGCGGCCAGCGGGACGAGCCGGACCGGCGGCCACGGCGTCCAGCCGGCACAGCCCGTCCAGCCGGCACAGCCCATGCCGGGTGGGTCCGGGGCGGCAGCGGCGGATCCGGCGATCGAACGGACCCTGCGCCGCCTCGAGCTGACCGTCACCCGCCGGCTGGACGGCCTGCTGCTCGGCAACCACCTGGGCCTGGTGCCCGGCTCGGGGACGGAGAAGGCCGAAAGCCGCACCTACCACGTCGGGGACGACGTGCGGCGGATGGACTGGGCGGTCACGGCCCGCACCACCGTCCCGCACGTGTATGACCTCGTCGCCGACCGTGAGCTGGAGACCTGGGTGCTCGTCGACCTGACGGCGAGCCTTGAGTTCGGCACCGCCAGGCTGGAGAAGCGCGACCTCGCGATCGCCGCCGTGGCCGCCATAGGCTACCTGACGGCACGCAGCGGCAACCGGCTGGGCGCGGTGGTGCTGACGACCGGCCACGGGCCGCGGCTCGTCCCCGCCCGCACCGGCCGGGACGGCCTGCGGGCGCTGCTGCGCACACTGCTGGCGGCGCCGCGGACCGCGCTGGACCCCGTCCGGCCCGCCGCTCCCCCGCCGCCCCGGCCCCGGGCACGGGCACGGGCACGGGCACGACCGATCTCGCCGCCGCCCTGAACGGGCTGCGCAACCCGCCCCGGCGCCGCGGGATGGTCGTCGTGATCTCGGATTTCCTCTCGGTCGACCTGTCCTGGGAACGGCCGCTGCGCGCGCTCGCCGGCCGGCACCAGGTGCTCGCCGTCGAGGTCGTCGACCCGCGTGAGCTCGAGCTTCCCAACGTCGGGCTGCTCGACGTGGTCGACCCGGAGACCGGCGCCACCCTGACGGTGCCCACCTCCTCCCGCCGGCTGCGCGACTCCTACGCCCGGGCCGCCGCGGCGCACCGCCGGGAGGTGGACGCGGCGCTGCGCCGGGCCGGCGCCGGCCATCTCGTCCTGCGGACCGACTCCGACTGGCTCACCGACATCGTCCGGTTCGTCCTGGCCGCCCGCCGCGGCCGTGGCGCCGCCAGGCGCCCACCGGTCGCCGTACCTCCCGCCGGAGCCGGCCGATGACCTTCCTCGCCGGCCACTGGCTGTGGCTGCTGCCGGCGGTCGGCGCCATCGCCGCCGCCTACATCGTGATGTCGCTGCGCCGGAAGGCCTACGCGGCGCGCTTCACCTCGGTCGGGCTGCTGGCGTCGGTGCTGCCCCGGCGGCCGCAGTGGTGGCGCCGGCACCTGCCCGCGGCCCTGCTGCTGCTCACGCTGGCCGCCATGGTGTTCTCCCTCGCCCGGCCGGCCCAGGCCCGGCGGGTCCCCCGCGAGCGCGCGACGATCATTCTGGCGATCGACGTGTCGAACTCGATGGCCGCCACCGACGTCGCGCCCAACCGTCTCGCGGCGGCCAAGGACGGCGCCGACGCGTTCATCGACCAGCTCCCACCGCGGATCAACCTGGGGCTGGTGTCGTTCTCCGGGTCGGCGGCGCTCCTCGTCCCGCCGACCACCGACCGGCAGGCCGTCCGGTCCGGTATCCGCGGGCTGCAGCTCGGCCCGTCCACCGCGATCGGGGAGGGCATCTTCGCCGGCCTGCAGGCCATCACCACCGCCGGGGAACAGCTCGCCGCGGACGGCGGGGCGCCGCCGCCGGCCGCCATCGTGCTGCTCTCCGACGGGGAGACCCAGCGGGGACGCCCGAACGCCCAGGCGTCCCAGGCCGCCCGGGACGCCGGGGTGCCGGTCGACACGATCGCCTACGGCACCGCGGACGGCAGCCTCGACGTGGGTGGCCAGGAGATCCCCGTCCCGGTCAACGAGGACGCGCTGCGCGAGATCGCGCGGGCGACCGACGGCTCCTACCACCGGGCCTCCTCCGGGGACGAGCTGCGCTCGGTGTACGAGAACCTCGGCAGTTCCATCGGTTACCGCAACGAGTTCCACGAGGTCACCACCTGGTTCGTCGGCCTGTCCCTGGCGCTGGGGCTGACGGCCGCGGCCGGGTCGGTGGCCTTCTCCTCCCGGCTGCCCTGAGTATCGGCCTCCTCCCGGCTGCCCTGAGTATCGCCGGCCGGTGCATCCACGACCGGCGATACCCGGGGCCTGCCGGGCTCAGGGCTGCCGGAGCCGCCCGGGGCACGGCCCGCCGACCGGATCCCCGATCCGGGCCAGGGACTGGGGCCGCTGTGCCGGGCCGCCGTGGTGGCGGGAAAGTCGGGGCCGCGGCCGGCCGGGACGCCGGTGCGACTGTGCCGGTGCGACTGTGATGCCACCCGAGCCCGGGCCAGGGCCTGTCCGCCGCGGGGCGGAACGCGCCGATCCCCGGTTTACCGGTGGTCTCTGCCGGTAGGCCGATTACCAGGTATTGAGCCGTTCGGCGGGTACTGGGCCACCATGCGCCGGGCGCGGCCATCGCCGGTCGTCCCGGCGGCGGTCGTCCCGGCGGCGGTCGCGCCGTCCGTGCCCGCCGCCACGTCCCCGGTCTCGGGCAGCCGTCGGAGCAGCCGCGGGAGCCTGGCGCAGCCGCCCAGAACCGCCGTCCGCCGCCTCGCCGGCCAGCTCCGCGTCACCCGATGTGGGCGTGTGACGGTGGGCGCCTGTCGGTCCGTGCGTCCGGCATGAGAGGGTGGAGATCCGGCGCGCGCACTCGCGCGTGTCGACTTGCGTGGCGATGGGATCCTCGAATGGCTCAGGGCACTGTGAAGTGGTTCAACGCAGAGAAAGGTTTCGGGTTCATCAGCCCGGACGGTGGCAGTCCGGACGTCTTTGTGCATTTTTCCGCGATCGCGACGACCGGCTACAAGACCCTGGAAGAGAACCAGCGGGTCGAGTTCGACACGACTCAGGGCCAGAAGGGCCCGCAGGCGGAGAACGTCCGACCGCTCTGATCACCGACGGTCACGCGGCTCAGCGTGACCGTGGGCAGCAGTAGGAACATGTGTGAGACGAGCCCCGTACCGGTCATGGTGCGGGGCTCGTCCCGTACCGACCGGCCGGCCGACCGGCTCCGGCCCTGGCCTCGGGCCCGTTCACAGGGCTGGTCGCCTCGTGCCGTCACCAGGCCGGTCAGGGGCCGTGGGCGTCGTCGGGGTAGGTCTCGATGTCCGTCGCCTTGAACGACGCCCAGACCCGCGAGCCCGGCTCCAGCCGCAGCTCGGCCAGGGCGGCGGGGGTGACGTCGGCGAGCAGGGCGGGGTTCGTGTCCAGCGCGACCCTGGCCCGGTCCCCCAGCAGCTCCAGCCCGGTGACCCGGCCGGCCAGCGTGTTACGGGCGCTGCCGTGCGGCTCGACGACGCCGAGCATCACCGCGGACGGCCGCAGCGCGGCCAGCACCGGGCCGGTGATCGCCCGGTCCGCGACGGTGAGCGTGCCGCCGCCGGGCAGCCGCACGGCCCCCGCCCCGGCCTCCCCCCGGTAGAGGTTCAGCCCGACGAGCCGGGCGACGTAGTCGGTGCGGGGCCGGCGGGCCACCTCGGCCGGCGGGCCCTGCTGCACCACCCGTCCGGCCTCGATGATGACGACGTGGTCGGCCAGCACCATGGCCTCGATCGGGTCGTGGGTCACCAGCACGGACGGGCCGTCGAAGCCGCTGAGCCGACGGCGCAGGTCCGCCCGGACGGCCAGCCGGGTGGCCGCGTCCAGCGCCGCCAGCGGCTCGTCCAGCAGCAGCAGCTTCGGGCCGGCGGCGAGCGCCCTGGCGAGCGCGACCCGCTGGGCCTGCCCGCCGGAGAGCGCCCCGGGCCGGCGGGCGGCGAACTCGGCCAGCCCGAACGTCTCCAGCCAGCGCAGTGCGGCGGCCCGGGCGGCGGCCCGGGGGATCCCCCGGCAACGCAGCCCGAAGGCGACGTTGTCCCGCGCGGACAGATGCGGGAACAGCAGATAGTCCTGGAAGACCATCCCGACCGTGCGGCGCTGCGCCGGGACGAAGATCCCCGCCGCCGGGTCGTCCAGGACGAGGCCGCCCAGGCTGATCCGGCCCGCGTCGACCGGCTGCAGCCCGGCCAGCGCCCGCAGCAGGGTGGTCTTGCCCGCGCCGTTGGGCCCGAGGACGGCGACGGTCGTCCCGCTCGCTGCGGTCAGCGTCACGTCCAGGGTGAAGCCGCTGGCCCGCCGCACCAGCAGACGGGCCAGCAACGCGCCGTCATCGGATCCGCCACCGCCGTCGGACGGGCCGGGCC
>NZ_CEVIVC010000089.1:18818-20845 GCF_982290645.1 Protofrankia sp. CiP1_Cm_nod4 | reverse complement strand
TGGCCGCCTCCGAGGCCGCGGCGTGGTCACAGGCGCACGCCCCGCTGGACGCCCTCGTGACGCGACGTCCCGAACTCGCCGCCTGGCGGTCCTGGCTGGACGCCACCGGCATGCTGCGCCGCCTGACCGCCGGTGACGTCGAGGCGGCGGCGGCGCTCGTCGCCGACCTGCTGCGGGTGCTCGCCGCGCTGCCCTCGCCGGGCGTGGCGCTGGGCCGGCTGGCCGCGACGGCCACTGGGGACGCGCACGCCCTCGACGACACCCGGCCGCTGGCGACGCTCTGCCTCGCGGCGGCCAGGGTGCTGCGGGGGGCGCCGCCCGCCGGGGACGGTTCCGCCGCCGAACGCCGCGCCGTGTGGGCCGCGGTCGGCGTCCACCGTGACGAGCTGTCCTCCACGGTGCTGTGCCTGGGCCTGCCCGGGGGAGCGGCCACCACCACCGGCCGCATCCTGGCCCTGGCCCGGGAGGCCGGCGAGCCGTGCGTCCTGACCCTGCGCCAGCTCAGCCAGCCCGACCGGCTCGACCAGCTCGACCAGCCCGACCGGCTCGACCAGCCCGAACAGAACGGCCGGCCCGAACAGAACGGCCGGCCTGGTCCTCCCGTCCAACCCGGCCAGGCCGGCCAGGCCGCTCAGGCCGATCGTCCTGGGCAGGGTGATCGGCCCGGGCGGGAGTGGGCCGAGTTCGGTGTCGGCGAGCGGACGGTGTGGATGTGCGAGAACCCGATCGTGCTCGCCAGCGCCGCCGACGCGCTGGGGCGTGACTGTCCGCCGATGGTGTGCGTCAACGGGCAGCCGTCGGCCGCGGTGCTCCGCCTGCTCGACCTGCTCGCAGCCGAGGGCGCCCGCTTCGCCTACCACGGCGACTTCGACTGGGGCGGGATCCGCATCGGCAACGGCCTGCTGGAGCGTGTCCCGTGGCGGCCGTGGCGTTTCGACACCCAGGCCTACCGGGCGACGCTGGCCCGCGTCACCGGCGGCGAACTCGCCGGCCGCCGTCCGGTCGAGGCGTCCTGGGACGCCGAGCTGCGCCCGGCCCTGCAGCACCACGGCGTCCGCGTGGACGAGGAACTCGTCCTGCCCGACCTGATCGCCGACCTGGCCGGCTGACGCACCCCACGCCGCGACAGCGGCGTCATATCGATCCGGCGAATTGATGAACGTCCCTCGTCCTGCTAGAGTTACACCCAGTAATCGGAAGTGGTGCGAATCAGATCTGGGTAAGGAGCATCTCGGACGATGGCGGAGCAGCAGCTCACGGTAGTCGTCTACCGTGAGGAAGACGGTTTTGTCGCGCGGTGTCTTGAAGTCGAAGTAGCCAGTGACGGCGACACCGAGCAGGAGGCCATCGCCAACATTCGGGAGGCCCTGGAGCTGTACTTCGAGGATGGCGATGCCGTTGAAGCGCATCTCGTCGACCAGGCAAAGGTAGCAAAGGTAACACTGCAAGTTGCCTAGCACGCCCTCCTCTGACGACATCTGCAAAATTCTCGAAAAGCACGGTTTCCGGCCCGTCGGTCAGCGGGGCTTCCACCGCAAGTACCGGTACGACGGATCACCTGGTCGAACCGTGATCGTTCCCATGGGCCGCAAGAACATGCGTATTGGTACCTTCCGGTCCATCGTCAGCCAGTCCGGCCTGAGCGTCACCGACTTTCTGGTGTAGCCGCCGCTGCCGTCCTTCGGGTGCTGTGTGTCCGCGTCCGAAGAGAAGAAGCTCGGCCTGGCTCTCATACAACGTCGTCCGGACGGCCTTGGGGGCTATCGGCCTGGGAAGCGGGGTGGGCTGGTCGGCCGCGCACGGCCGTCCAGCGAAGCCTTGACGCGGTCGATCAGGATCTTCTCGGCTTCCTCTTTCGCAAGGCCGACGAGGTCGATGTAGACGATGCCGCCTAGGAGGCCATCCGGAGCGCAGTGCTTCACCCGGACCGGCAGGACCCTGCGCTTCTCACCGTCCGGATCCCCCCGCCAGAACGCCTGCCATTCGGCGGTACCGAACTTCGAGTTCTCCAGGTAGTCGGGGGAGAG
>NZ_CEVIVC010000089.1:16116-17989 GCF_982290645.1 Protofrankia sp. CiP1_Cm_nod4 | reverse complement strand
TGGTCGGACTGACAGCGGGATGATCCCAGGTGGTTACCGGAAGACCTCGATGGAGCAGGTGGCGCCGGTGCCACGGGAGAGGCGGGCATCACTGGTGATCAGTGTGCATTCCAGCAGCTCCGCGAGGGCGACGTAGAACGCGTCGTACGCGCTGTAGTTGGCGCGTAGCTGCCATGCCCGCGCAAGGTGCGCGGGCAGCGGCGTGCGCTGAAGGGGCATCCCGGCGAGCAGCGACAGGGCGGCGGAGGCTCGATGCTCGGGGAGTTTGCCGCCGAGTGCCAGCCCGCGCAGGACGGAGAGAACTTCCGCATCGATCAGGCTCGGCGCGCTGAGGATTTCGCCCCTCAGCCGCTCGCGTGCCGCATCGGCTGAGGGGCTCTTTTCGACAAGGACTTTGACGAGGACGCCGGCGTCGACAACGATCAACGTGCGGACCGTCCGCGGTCCAGTTCGGCGAGGATGTCCTCGGTGGTCACAGACTCCACCGCGTTGGCCCGCGCACTGTCCAGGATCTCCTCGATGGCGGGCTGTTGGGCGTCGTGGACCAGCTTGGCCAGCAGGTACTCCTGCAGGGACTGTCGAGCGTGCAGGGCGCGCTGTTTGTACGTCAGGTACACCTGGTCGGGGATGTTCCTGACCTGGATCGTCGCCATGGTATCATGGTAGCGCATATGCGCTCCAGCAGCGCTTGATGTGTCCGGCCGAAGCCCGCATCGGCTTCACGGCGCATCGCTCGGTGTGGAATCCAGGAAGCCGCTTATGCTGCTGCCCGCCTGAGAAGCAGTCGTGGGATCCCAGCAGATGATCTTTATCTTGTGGCCGGTCACGGCCACCGTCATCTCACCCAGACGGCCAGTGGCGAGATCGGTCCGTCCCATGTCCTTGGCGAAGGGCGCACCGACGGGTTCGGCCGTCTCGGCGTCCCAGCACTGCCCGCCGTGGTGGTAGCCGGCGCTCACCACGACGGGCCGGCCGTGCAGTTCGGCGGTCGCGAGCGCGGGGGCGGACGACGAGACCGGCAGGGGAGGCCCAAACTGGCCTCCGGTGGATACGTCCCAACGGCGGATCACACCCGAGCGGTGGCTCGTCCACACGACATGACGCCCACCGGAGACCCGGGTGACGACCACGGATTCCGCACCGGTCGCCTGGACAGCGGACGTCTGAGTGCCGTCGTCCCGTACGGTGACCGCACCGTCGGCGAGGCCGGCCGCGATACAAGCACGGCCCCGGATGCGGCCGATCCACACCGCTCCGATTTCCGCTGGCCAGAAATACTCGCCGATCTGTTGCCCGGTGCTCAGGTCCTATACGGTGGCGGCGTTCACATGGGCCATGACGACCACCGGACGGCCGGCGAGATACACGCCTCCCACACCGACCGGGTGGGTAACGGCCCGAGCAGAGTGTGGATCATGTCTTCCGGATCCGCGGACTCGTCGAGCGCGTCGATGACGACCAGCTTCGCTTCCGGGATCTGATCGAGGCCGGCCAGCAGCGTCCTTGTGCCGAGTGTCCGTACGTCGCAGGGAGGCAGCCCGGCCGTGTGCAGGATCCCGTCGGCGATCTCGGTGGTTGTACGCCCTCGGGCCTGGATGAACAGCGCCACGCAGCCGTCCGGCGGACGGATCGCGCTCGGCGATTCCAGGTTGCCGCGGCGGACAGGATCGGCGAGGGCGTCGAACCGGGCGAGCACCGACGTCTTCCCGGAGCCCGGGCCACCGGTGACGATCCGGGTGACCGGATCGTCGGCCAGTTCCGACGTCCACCGCGCCAACGCGCTGAGGGTCTTGTCGCGTCCTTCGAAGGCGTGCAGGCCCTGGTTCTGTCTGTAGTCGTCGAGCAGGACGCCGCGCGCATTGGGCCGCACGGA
>NZ_CEVIVC010000089.1:15462-16091 GCF_982290645.1 Protofrankia sp. CiP1_Cm_nod4 | reverse complement strand
TTTGCGGTCCACCTTCTGACGTCTCTCGACGGCGAGACGCCGAGCACGCTCATCCCTCGGTGACGACGGGCTGGGGAAGGCAGGCGCATTTTCTCGTGAAGCGTGGGGGAAAAGCGGTGGCGCTGCGGGTTTTGCCCGGCCGTCCAGAAGACTCTTAATTTTCTCGAGCAGCTTTTCTCGAGCGGTATCTTCGTCCAAGCCGAACAGATCGATGGAAGTGATCTGAGCAAAAAATCCCGGCCGGTCACAATCCTCGATCCGGATGGGGGCGAGTTTACGGTCAACGCCCTGTGGATCGGCCAGGACAGCGGCCTGCCACTGCGGCTGGCTGGAAGCCGAGCCCAGGTAGGCCGCCGAGAGTAGCGCGATGGTGCGCTTCGCCCGGGTCATGCCCTGCTGCATGATTTCCATCCAGTTATTTCCGAACGTCACATCCCATGCCTTGAGCAGCACCCGGTAGCCGGCCTCCTCCAGCTGCCAGGCGATCCACTCCGCCCATTCGACGTCACCGCTGGCGTAGGAGATGAAGAAGTCCCACTCCTGCGTCCGGTCCGGAGCGTTCTCCAGAGGATCACGGCCAGCGGAACCCCCCATACCATCCATATGGCGGATCCTGCCACGCACCGCGG
>NZ_CEVIVC010000089.1:8484-15437 GCF_982290645.1 Protofrankia sp. CiP1_Cm_nod4 | reverse complement strand
CCGTCATCGTTACAGGGTGCGGATTCTTCAACGATCTGGCCACGGAGCCGGCCGGATGACGGCACCCCGAGTACGACGAGGCAGAGCACGCCAAGACGAATGACCAGCGCCCGTCCTCCGACGGGTAGAACCAGGCTCGCGGAGGTCGGGGGCGGCCCCGCTCCAGCATGTCGCTGTTCGTGACGATCAGAAAGCTGACGCGGTAGATCACCAGTAGGTTTGTAATGATCTGCATGAATTACGGAAGCTGGATGTCGCCGGTTTCCTGGCGCAACCGCCGGGTTCCGGCCAGTGGCGCCGAGCCTGGAGCGGTGGTAACAGAACGGTGGTGACTACGTGGACGAGAAGCCGCCGTCCACGAATATCGTCTGGCCGGTGATGTAAGCGGCGGCCGGCCCGGCCAGGAAGACCGCGGCGCCGACCAGGTCCGACAGTTCGCCGTTGCGCCCCACCATCGTGCGCGCGGCCATTGCCGTCGCCCGCTCCGGATCGTCGAAGACGGACCTGGTCAACGGTGTGCGGACGAATCCGGGCGCGATCGCGTTGCAGCACACCCCGTGCCTCGACCATGCCTCCGCCTGGGACCGGGTCAGTGCCGCGACAGCCGCCTTCGAAACCCCGTACGCGCCGCTGTTGCCGAACGCCCGGACCGTCTGCTGCGATGCCAGATTGATGATCCGGCCCCATCCCCGCTCGGCCATGAGGGGGCCGTAGCGGCGACCGAGGAGGAACGGCGCGTCAAGGTTCACAGCCATCGTGAGATCCCACTCGTCGTCGGTCAGCGTGCCGAAGGGCGGCCTGATGTTCACGCCGGCGGAGGCGACGAGTATGTCCGGTTCCCCGAATGGCTCGGCGGCCAGGTCGGCCGCCCTGCTCAGTTCCGCGCGGCTGGCTACGTCACAACGGACACCTTCGGCCAGTCCGCCGGCCACGCGGAGGTCGTCCACCACGGATTCCAACGCGTCGGCGCGTCGTCCCATGGCTACGACCCGAGCGCCGGCCCGGCCGAGCGCGAGCGCGATGCCCCGGCCGATGCCGGAGGTCGCGCCGGTCACCACCGCGGTGCGCCGCCGCAGTGAGAAGAGCTCGTTCAGGAAATCCGCCATCACCGTTCCTTCACCGGCCAGTGGTCAGAGCCATCGTTCTCGATCCGGGAGCTCCGAGCCTGGGATACACCTGAGGATCAGGGCGATCTCGGACCGGGCCCTGCCGACCGCCCGCGGAGTCCCTGGGGATGGTGACCTGCAACGTATGCGTCGAGTGCGGCGCGGGCCTGGGCCTGCCGTACGGGGTCAGCCAACTCGGGGCGGCGTCGGTACGCCTCGGCTTTGACATCCTGCCAGCGCCGTCCAGTATGCATGGGCCCGTCTCCTTGTCCTCTGCCGCCCTTCTTGCCGGTTACCGGGTTTCGTTGTCGTTCCATGGGTTGATCAGTGGGATTCCCAGGTGGGCGAAATCCCGGGTGTTACGGGTGGCGAGAGCCAGGTCGTGCACCGTGGCCGTCGCGGCGAGGAACCCGTCGATGACCGGCACCGGTCTGCCGTTGCGGTCGCCGTCCGCCACGAGTATTCCCCAGGCGTCGGCTATCGGGATGTCGACGGTGAGGATGCGGTCCGCGAAACGGGGTACCAGGTCCGTGTCCAGCCAGGCGGCCAGGTGCGTCCGCCGGTTGCCGGCCGGGAGGCGTTCGATCCCCCGGCGGATCTCCGCCAGTGAGAGGACGCTGATGAACGCACGGTCTTCGTCCAGCTCGTCGATCCAGCGGACGAGGGCGGGGTCAGGGCGTGGCCGCGCCCGTTCCGACAGGACGTTGGTGTCGAGAAGGACGTTCACAGGCCGATGCCAGGGGAGGTTTCCCGTGGGCGCTGGATGAGGTCGGCCACCTCGCCGAGCGGTGATGCGGCGAGAAAGTCACCCAGGGTGCCGCGGCGGCGTGTTCTGCGTTCCCATTCCTCGATGGACACCACGACTGCTGTCCGGCGCCCGTTACGGGTAATCGTCTGGGGTCCTTCGGAGGCGGCCCGGTCGAGCATCTCACTGAAGTGTGCCTTGGCGGACGCGGCCGTCCACTGGCTCGCTGGTTCGGTCACGACGAACCTCCGGTCAAGTAGGTCAGACTAGTCATAGTAGTCATGCGGCGGGCATGCCGCCAGGCCGGGACTGTCTTGCCGGGCAGTTGCCGTGCGGGTGTTGACCGTGACCTCGGCCGGGATGGCTGTTTCAACGTTCGTGGCCCCGGCAGCCTGTCCACCCGGGGCGGCCGCCGGTTGCGCCGCGGGGCGCTCGTCCGCTCGGGCAGCCTCGGCCGGCTGAGCGCGGCCGGCTGGTCCGCGCTGTACTCGCACGGCATCCGTACGATCATCGACCTGCGCAACGACGACGAGATCGGGCCATCCGGCAGGTCTCCGCGGCGAGGAAGACGTCCACACGCGAGGCCGTTCTCGCCACGCTGGCCGCCGTCGACGTCCCCGTCTGCCTGCGTTCCGCCGGCGTCCCCGCCGATATCTGTCTTCGGTGATATCGCTGTTTACGGATAGCGGCGTAGTATTGGTCAGTGGTGATACCGCCGGGTGAGTACCAGGTGGTCGCGGCGCGGGACCTCGGCGCGGCGATCAAGCACTTCCGAACCTCCGCCGGGGTGACGCAGGTGGCTGCGGCCGAGGCGGTGGAGCGGTGGGGAGCGGGCAGCCCGGCGCTGTCGGTCGGGCTACCCATCGGGGCGGTGATCGGCCCTCGGGACATGCGGGGTCTGGACTTCTTCGAGAACATCCTGCCTGAGGGGCCGACGCTGCAACGGATGGCGGCTATGGCCGGGGTACGCCCAGCCGACACCTACGGGATCCTGAAAGCGTTCGGCCGCGACTGCGCTGGCGCGATCCAGCTGCTACCCGAGGGCGAGGAGCCGGGCGACGTCCACCACGGCCGTGGGCAACGCCGACGCGCATGCCAAGAACTTCTCGATCCTGCACGAGGCTGACGAACCGACCGTCCGCCTCGTCCCGTTGTATTCAGTGAGCATCTTCCGGAGTGGATATTCTTAAATCCCTTCCGCTGGCCGCAGTCGTTCACCGGGTTGGCGGGGTACTCCCAACCGATCGCCGATCGGCGTTTTTGATCCAGGTCTTCTTTGTGTGGGCAGGGGTGGGCCCTATCGCATTCATGGTTCTACCAGAACCTGCCGTGGCTTCTGCCGTGCACGCCGACCAGCATGCCACTCCTGTGACACCGGCCAACGCAATGATCGATGAGTGTGAGGTTCTGGCCACGCCAGCGACCGCCCCACGCGGGACGAGCCCCTGTGGATGTACCAGCCCTTGTGGGATGTACGGGTGCGTTGCGTGGCATACTCCGCAGCTATGGGTGATAGGGGGATTCGGGCGGCGGCGATCCGGTGACGGGCGGGCAGCAGGAAGAGGAACCGACGCCGCGGTGGGATTTCTTCATCTCCTACACCGGTGTCGACCGAGGCTGGGCGGAGTGGGTGGCCTGGCAGCTGGAGGCCGCCGGGCTACGGGTGCTGATCCAGGCGTGGGACTTCATTCCGGGTTCGAACTGGGCAGTGCGGATGCAGCAGGGGGTCAGCCAGGCGGACCGCACCATAGCTTTGCTGTCCGAGGCCTATCTGACGTCGATCTACGGCCAGGCGGAGTGGCAGGCCGCGCAGGCCGCGGATCCACTGGGCTTCGCCAGCAGGCTGGTCCCGATCCGGATCACGGACTGCCCCCGGCCGGGGCTACTGGGGCAGATCGTGTCGTTCGATCTGTTCGATGTGCCCGCGGCGACCGCTGCCGCCCGGCTGCTCGAGCAGGTGAGGATTCTGCGGGCAGGACGGGCGAAACCCCCTGCCGCCCCGGTTTTTCCCGGCCTCGCCGATACGCCCGGCAGTACTACCGTGCTCACGTCCCCGCCGAGGACGCCGGGAGGGAGACAGCCCGTTCCGCCGCCGGCACCTGGCCCACTCGTACGTGGGACACCGGTCCGCCGCGCGGTGCTTCACCACGGCAGCCAACTCTCCCGCGCGCTCGGCGCTCCCGGGATCCGCGCGGTGATGTGGTCGCCGAACGACCGGCTGCTGGCCGCTGGCAGCGACGACAGCACCGTGACCGTATGGGACGTGGCCAACCCCGCGACTCCGGCACGTCGCGCCACCCTCACCGACCACCGTCACGGCAGTGTGAAGGCGGTGGGGTGGTCACCGGACGGCCACCTGCTTGCCACCGGCTGCGCGGACAGCACGGTACAGCTGTGGGAGATGACGGACCCCGCGAGCCCTGCCCGCCGCGCCGCCCTCACTGACCATCGCGACTGGGTGGAGGCGTTGGCGTGGTCACCGGACAGGCATGTGCTGGCCACCGGTAACCGCGACGGTACGGTGACCTTCTGGGACGTGGCCAACCCCCTGACTCCGACACGCCGTACCACCCTCACCGACCACCGCAGCCCGGTGCGGGCGGTGGCATGGTCACCGGACGGCCACCTTCTGGCCACCGGTAACCGCGACGGCACGGTGACCGTCTGGGACGTGGTCAGCCCCCTGACTCCGGCACGCCGCGCCACCCTCACCGACCACCGCGGTCCGGTGCGGGCGGTGGCATGGTCACCGGACAGCCGCCTGCTGGCCAGCGGCAGCGCGGACAGCACGGTACAGCTGTGGGGGATGGCCGACCCCGCGAGCCCCGCCCGTCGCGCCACCCTCACCGGCCACCGCGGCTGGGTGGAGGCGGTGGCATGGTCACCGGACGGCCACCTGCTTGCCGCCGGCAGCGTGGACAGCACGGTGACCCTGTGGGAGGTGACCAGCATCGCGGCCCCCACCCGCCGCGCCACCCTCACCGACCACCGCGGTCCGGTGGAGGCGGTGGCATGGTCACCGGACAGCCACCTGCTTGCTACCGGCGGTGCCGACTGGACGGTGATTGTGTGGGAGCTGCCCGATGCCCGGTAAATGGTTGTTGCGCCGGGTGAGTGTGGTCGGGCAGACCGTGACCGTTAGGCCGGAGTGTTGGAGATCCGGCCACGCGACGCCCGGATAGCTCTCCCCACGGGCAGTGATGTCGAGATCGCCTTCGGGACGAACACGTCCGATCCGGCCACCGTGGTGGTAGCACGGGAGCGGTCCGAGATCGCGAAGGGCCGCGCCATCGGGAACGGCCACGAGCAGGCACGGGCGGCCGGGGTGGATGCCGGAGCCGCGGCGGCGGCCGAGGATCGCTGCGTGAGCTGAACGCCAGGCTGACGTCCATCTGAATTCCATCTGTTGTCCATGGGGCTGGGCGCGCGATCCGACCAGACTGCCAGTGCTGGTATGTGACCTGGCCATGTTCAGGGTGAACGTGTTCGGATCGACGATGCGGTCGGGCCGGGAGATATGGTGAGCGACGAGATAACTATCAGGCTGGGTGAGGTCGCGGGGCCGGAGCTGTACCAGCGCAATGCATTTCGGATCACCGGAGTTTCCACCGACGCCGATCGGCGGACGGTGCGGCAGCGCCAGCAGAAAATCCTCACCGCGTTGCGGGCCGGCGCTGATATCGATCTCGGTCATGATCTGCCGGTCACGGCGGAGGAGACGCGCGCTGCTTTCGAGCGTATTCTCGGCGACCCGCGCGGCCGGCTGGTCGACGAGATTTTCTGGCTGTGGGACACCCCTGATCCCACCTGTGGATGTGCCCGGGAGCTGCACAGTGACCACGATGCGGCCGTCCTGGCCCACAGCGTGGCGCTCGACCGGGAGATCTCGCCGAATGCCCTGTCCGACGAGGACGCCGACGATGCCGACGATGCCGATGCCGATGCCGACGCCGACGCCGACGCCGACGCCGACGCCGCCGACGCTGACGAACTCGAGCGGTTGTGGTCCGAGGCGCCGCGGCGGTGGGAGTCACTCCTGCGCCAGGAGGCCTTCTGGGGCCACATCCGGCATCGGATCGTCAGTCTGGACGAACGGCAGCTCGACGAGTCCGTCATCGACGTGCTCCGAGAGAAGGTACCGATCGCCCTGGTCAAGCCGCTGCTCGGGCTTGCTGCCACGGCGGACGGGGAAGACCCCGGCCGGCTGGCCGAGCAGGCTCGCCGCTGGCCCGTGCCACCGCATGTGGTCGACGACCATCTGGAGCTGGCCGCCGAGCCGCTGTATCGCATAGCGGAGGCAACGATAACCGAGGCGTCCAGACTGCTCGGCCGCGGCAGCCTGAACGATACGGCGTCGATCGTGCCGGAAGAGATCGTGTCGACAGCGTCGCTGATCGAGCGGCAGGCTGTGCCGAAACTGCGACGCCTGGAGGTCATGCTCCCCTCCGACCGGCACCGTCGGACGGCCTCCGTGCGCGACGACGCGGCAGTCGTGCTCAACAACTGTGCCATGAAGCTGGCGAGGAAGACCGGTTCCACCGCGAAGATTCAGGTGCGGGAGTGGTTCGCCCGGGCAGGCGAACTGGCCTCCGGCCCACTTACCATGCGGCTGCTGGCGGAGAACCGTCCCTGGTTCGACAAGATGGTGGAAGAACTCGAGCGCGTCAGGGAAAGAACCCTGGAGCAGGCCCTTATGGGCCACGTCAGCCGGGCCAGGAGGATGCTGGAGGAGGACAGACGACGGCTGCGTGGCATCTTCGGCGACGACGAGATCGACGGTTTGTTCGAAAAACTGGACGACATCGTACTGCAGGAGCGTAGGAACAGCATCAGTCAGAAAGCACGTACGACGCCGAGTCAGCCGTCGTCCCCGGATCACGCCAGACCACGGATGCCCTCCCCGCCTCCTGATAGCCGTGCGCCGCTCCGCCGACGCCGGCCTCGGGCCCGGACCGTCCGTCTCCTTGTGGCGGCGCTGCTCGCTACCGTTATCACGATCCTGGTTCTGCTGAGCAGGCCCAGTTCCCCGCCTGCCTCCCACCTTCCGATCGCTACCGTTGCCACCGGGTTTGCGTCGCTTTCTGGTGTGGCGGTTGATGGTT
>NZ_CEVIVC010000089.1:0-8459 GCF_982290645.1 Protofrankia sp. CiP1_Cm_nod4 | reverse complement strand
TCGCCGATGAGGGTAATGCTCGGGTGCGTAGGGTTGGTGTGGATGGGGTGATTACCACGGTTGCCGGTACGGGGATGTCGGGGTTTTCTGGTGATGGTGGGCCGGCTGTTCGTGCCTGGCTTTCGCGGCCTTCTGGTGTGGCGGTTGACGGTTCCGGTGTTCTTTATATCGCTGACACAGGAAACGGCCGGGTGCGCCGGGTGGGCCCCAGTGGCGGGTAGCGGATTCCGGGAAAGGTTCCTCGGAACTTCCTGTCATGGCCCGTGTCGGCCTGTCCGGCATGTTGCCGCGCGACGCCGGACGAGAGCCGCGCGCGGCCCCGGAGCCCTCCTCCCGGCGCCGCGTCCCGGCCGGAACGGCACCGCTGTCCGGCCCGGCGGGGCTCGTCGGGTGCGCGTGACACCGGCGTCCACATCCGGTTTCCATCTCGTTGCCATGGCCGTCGGTGTGTGGCTCGGCCAGGCTCGGAGCGGCGCATGCATGTGATCAGAAAAGAGGCGGGGCTGGTGGGGAGCCGAACGGTGGTGCTACAGGTCACATCCCCGGAGGGCACCGTGCACGACGTCGAACTGGATACCGGGCCGATCACCATCGGGCGGGAGGCGTCGGGACACACTCCGGACGTCGTGCTGGGACCGGACCCCCAGCGGTGGGTCGGCCGGTTGCACTGCACGCTGGACTTCGCCGACGGCATGTGGTCGGTGACCGACAACGCCAGCGTCAACGGCACGCTGCTGCGGCACGGCGGCATCACCGACCGCCTGCGGGGGCACCGACGGATCCAGCATCAGGACACGCTGCTGATCCTCGGCGGCATGAGCCCGGGCGGTGAGCCGCTGTACTGGGAGCTGATCTTCCTGGATCCGAACGCCACCCTGCCGGCGCCGTTCGGCCCGCCGCCGGAGGTCCGTCACGTCGGGCCGTGCCTGCGCTACGACTGGGTGGCGGCCAGGGTCTACCGCCACGAGGACGGGGTGGAAACCCTGATCACGGGGCTGCGTCCGCAGGGCCACCAACTGCTGCGGTACATGGCCGGACGCAACAGCAGCGGCGCGGCGGTGACCTGCGACCACACCGAGTTGATCACCGCACTGTGGGGTCCTCGCGAGGAGTGGGCGGCCCACCGCTCGTACACCCGTGCCGACGTCGCGGGCGTCGTGCGGGCCGTGCGGCGCTGCATCGAGGTGGACCCGTCGAACCCTCGCATCCTGGAGACCGTCGCAGGCATCGGTTACCGCCTCAACGTCCACCCGGGTGCCGGGGACGGGCGGTCGGCATGATCCGATACGCTGCCCGGACCAGGACGGGTCACCTGCACAGCGACAACCAGGACCGGCTGGCGGCCGACGTCGAGCGGGGCACGTTCATCGTGGTCGACGGCATGGGCGGCCTGGCGGAAGCGTCGGCCACCGCGCAGGCGGTCGTCGAGCAGTTTCCCCGCCGGGTGCGGGAGCGTGTCACGGCGTTGCACGGGCCAGACGTGGCGCAGGCGGTGACCGCGGTGGCGGCGGAGCTCAACGAGCGGGTGCGGCAGGGTGCGCGCGCGGGCCCGGACAGCACCGGCGCGGCCGTCGCGCTGCTGCTCGTCCGCGACGGCCTGGCGCTGGTCGTGCACCTGGGTGACAGCAGGATCTACCTCGCGCGAGACGGGCGTCTGCGTCGGCTCACCGAGGACCACACCCGGGGCGGGCAGCTCACCCGGTTCGTCGGCATGCCCGGAGAGGTCGTCCCGGGCGTTTCGGTCACAGAGCTGTATGCCTGTGACCGCATCCTGCTGTGCACCGACGGGCTCACCGGCAGCGTCGACGACCGGGTGCTCGCCGAGCTGCTGACCACGCCTGACGGGCTTGACGGGGTGTGCGGGCAGCTGGTCGAGGCCGCTACCGCGGGGGGAGCGGTCGACGACATCTCGGTGATCGCCATCGAGTACGACGCGAGGAACGCGAGGGGGATGGGCTGATGGCGCTGCTCGGCAACGGCGACGAGATCGGCGACAACCTCACCGTGGAACGGCTGCTCGGCGAGGGCGCGTTCGCCGAGGTCTACCGGGTGCGGCACCGCCACCTCGGCCGGCAGGCGCTGAAGCTGTTCAAGAAGGTCGCCTCGCTGGAGGAGACGGACGGGATGCTGGACGAGGCCCGCCTGCTGTCGGCGCTGGGGCATCCGAACATCGTCCGGGTGTTCGACGCGAACACCGTGCGGACTCCGCGCGGGCTGCGCGGTTTCTTCACGATGGAGTACGTCGCCGGGGGCAGCCTCGAACGCCTCGCCGCGGTGCACCGCCCGTCGGTACCGACGGACCTCGTCGCCGAGGTGATGGAGCAGATCGCGAACGGGCTCGCGGCCGCCCACGGCCAGGACCCGCCGATCGTGCACCGGGACATCACCCTGGCCAACATCCTGGTCGGCTACGACGGCACCGGTATGCGGGTGCGGGTCAGCGACTTCGGCCTGGCCAAGCGCGCCAACCCGTTCACACAGCTGGCCAGCGCGCAGGGCACCTACGCGTTCATGGCCCCGGAGGTGCTGCGGGACCAGGGCTACTCGTGTGCCAGCGACGTGTGGTCGGTGGGCACGGTCGCCTACTGGCTGCTTACCAACCACTTTCCGTACCACGACGGGGGACGCTTTCCCTCCTGGTACTCCGTCGCCCGGTTCAGGCAGGCGCCGTTGCCGCCCAGCCGTTACAACGACGATGTCGACGCCGAGCTGGACCGCATCGTGCTGGCCACCCTCGAAGTCGACTCCGTCAACCGTCCGGTTACCGCACAGGCCCTCGCGGACGCGTTGCGCGAGCGTCGGGAGGCCGGCGGAGGCTCGGCGGCACCCTCGCCCGTGACCCCGGCTCCGGGCTCCCCGCCTCCGCCGCCCACCAGACAGGCCGAACGTCTCGCCGAGAAGGCGCTGGCGCTCTCCCGCGTTCCCGGCCAGCTGCCACGGGCGGCCGATCTCATGGAGGAGGCGGTCAACCTGTCGCGGTACCTGCGGGATCTGTACCTGCACAAGCTCGTCCTGTGGCGCCGGGGGGTGATGATGTGAGCCAGCAGCTGACACGGATGCGGGCGGAGCTGCGGCAACGCCGCCATCACCGGGCTTTCCGGATCGCGCCACCGGCATGGGACGAGTTCCTGTGCGAGCAGATGGAGCGGTTGCTCGCCGAGATCACCGAGCTCGGCGATCTCGGCGCGGCGGAACCCGAGTCCCAGCCGGACCCGCCGCGGCCCGGTCCCGGTCCCGGTCCCGGGTCCGGGTCCGGGCCGTGTCTCGACGAGAAGGCGCTGGCCCGTGCCGTGACGAACCTGTGGAAGGCCCAGCGCAAGCTCGCCGAGGAGGAGGAACCGTCCGCCCGGGCCCGGCAGGCCGCCCGCTACCTGCGCGCATGCCGCGACGCGCTGGCCGAGGCCGGGCTGGTCGTGCAGGACCACGACGGGGACGCGTTCCATCCCGGCCGCTCCATCGAGGTCCTCGCCTTCCAGGAGGATTTCTCCCTGGACACCGAAAAGGTGCTGGAGACCGTCCGGCCGTCGGTCTACTTCCAGGACCGACGTGTCCAGATGGGCCAGGTGATAGTCGGGCGCCCGCCCTCTTCCGGGCCCGTCGGCACAGTGTTCTAGCTCGGTGCCCGGCCCAGTACGGACCAAACATTCGACACGGATCACACAGAGGGCTGTCATGCGTGACACGATCGACTTCGGTATCGACCTGGGTACCACGAACAGCGCCATCGCCGTTGTCAATGACGGCACGGTTACCGTAATCAAGAACAACGACGGCTGGGAGACCACGCCGTCCGCGGTCTGGATCCCCAAACCGGGGGTCGTCCATGTCGGACGCCGGGCGCGTGACCGCAGCGAGAACGACCCGGAGAACGTGGCCGCGGAGTTCAAGCTGGAGATGGGGCTGGCCGACGCGCGCCGGCGTTTCGCCAAGGCCGCGGTGGAGCTCACCCCCCAGCAGCTGTCGGCCGAGGTGCTCAGGTCACTGCGCGCGGACGCCGCGCACCAGTACGACAACGTTCCCCCGGAAGTCGCGGTGATCACGGTGCCGGCGGCGTTCGCCCTGAACCAGAACAAGGCGACCGTCGACGCGGCGGCGCTGGCGGGTTTCAGCGCGGAGTGCCCGCTGGTACAGGAGCCGACGGCGGCGGCCTTCGCCTACGGTTTCCACAACACCGCGGACCGGGTGTACTGGATGGTGTTCGACTTCGGCGGGGGGACGTTCGACGCCGCCGTGGTCAGCAAACGTGACGGCGACCTGCGCGTGCTCAATCACGCGGGTGACCCCTACCTTGGCGGCAAGCTGATCGACTGGGCGCTCGTCGAGCGGGTTCTGGCACCCGCGGCCAGCCGTGACCTCGGTTTTTCCGAGTTCCGCCGGGACAATCCGAAGTGGCTGAAGAACTTCGCGATCCTGAAGCAGGCGGCCCAGGACGCGAAAATCCAGCTGTCCCGGCTCGGACAGGTGGATATCACAACCGAGCTCCTGGACGAGGGGGCGAGCAGGGAGACGTTCGAGTACACCCTGACCCGCGACGAGCTCGACCGGGTCGCCGAGCCCTTCTACGTCAGGGCGATCAAACTGTGCCGCTCCGCGCTCGGCGAGGCCGGGCTGGGCGCGGACGACATCGACCGCCTGCTGCTGGTCGGCGGGGTCACCCTCGCTCCCGGGCTGCGGGAGCGGCTCGCCGACCCCCGGCACGGCCTGGGCATCGAGCTGGACTTCAGCCTCGACCCGACCACCGTGGTCGCCTGTGGCGCGGCCATCTTCGCGAGTACGGTCCGCAGCCCGGAGCCGGCGTCCTTCGAGCCCGCGCCGGGGGAGTTCACGCTCGAACGGCACTACGACCCCAGCGTGACCACGACCAGGCCCACCGTTGGTGGTCACGTGCACAGCGCCGCTCCGGTCGACTGGACGGCCTATTCTGTTACCCTGAGCAACCCAGCCGGCCGTCCACCGTTCACCACCGGCCGCATCGCACTGGCCGCGGACGGCGGCTTCCTCACCGAGGTCGACCTCGATCCTCACCAGACCTCACGCTTCACCGTCGAGCTGACCGACGCCACCGGCACACCCCGCAAGCTCACACCGGACACCTTTCCGATCACACATGGGGGCACCGAGTTCGGTGGCCCGCGGCTCGGGCACTCGCTGGGTATCCAGGTCGCCGACGGCAGGTTCGAGCCGATACTGCGGAAGAACGCCACCCTGACGGCCAAGGGCAAGAAGCCGTTCCTGACCACCGGCGCGTTGCGCCGCGACGATCCGGAGTCGGTGCTGCGGATCACCGTCCTGCAGGGCGAACACAGCCGGGCGGACCGTAACCGTGAGGTCGGGGTGCTGGAGATCCGGCCACGTGACGTCCGGATCGATCTTCCCGCGGGCAGCGGCGTCGAGGTCACCTTCGAGGCGAACACGTCCAACCTGGTCACGGTGGTCGCCGACGTGACGCTGGTGGGGGAGCAGTTCGATGCCGAGCTCAACCTGGACAGCGTCCGGACCAGGAGCCCGCAGGAGCTGGAGAACCTGCTGCACGAGGCGGAAGAGCGGCTGGCCTCGCTGCACAGCCAGGCCGTGACCGGGGAGAAGCGGCTGGCCGAGCTTGAGAAGGACGGCACCCTCACGACCGTCCGTGAGCAGGTGCGAGCGGCCAGGGTGGACGCTGGCGCCGCGGCGACGGCCGAGGACCGTCTGCGGGAGCTCAACGCCAGACTGGACGACATCGAGGACGCCGTGAAACTGCCCGAACTGGTCCAGCAGGTGGACGAGCTCCTGGACTGGGCCGCCGGGCCCGCGGAGCGGTTCGGCACCGCGGCGGACCGGCAGGCGCTCGCGGATCTGCGGCGCCGGGCACGGGAGGCGGCCGACGCCGAGGACGTCGCGGCGGTGCGCAACCAGCTCGACCGGATCATCCCGCTCGTCCTCGAGCTGGAGCGGCGCAACCCGGACTGGCCGGTCCGGCTGTTCTACAGCCTCGAGAGCGTGCTCGGTGCCACCGGCCAGGCCGATGCGCTGATCCGCGAGGGCAAGCGGGCCATGGCGGCGAACGACGTACGCGGCCTGGAGGCGGTGAACCAGCGTCTGATCCGTCTGCTGCCACGGGACGCGCAGGATGCGATCATCACGCTGGTTCCGGCATGAGCGAGCCGCTGCGTTCCGTGCTGGACGCCCAGGTGGCCGTCAGCCGGGCGCGCGCCGCCGCGCGTGCGGGTGATCTGGACCGGGCGGCGCGGCTGCTGGACGGCCTCGACGCCGCCGGCCGCCTTGACGCCGCCGGCGCGGCCGGCGTGCCCGTGCTCGACCTGCGGGCCAGGGTGCACGCCCAGCGCGGCGAGCTGGCCGAGGCGGACAGGTGCTGGGCCAGGGCGCAGGCCCTCGTACCCGATGATCCGGCCGCCGCGGCGGGTCGCCACACCATCAAAAAGATCAGCAAAGGTCGCCGGCGCGTTCGGCCGCTCGTCGGGCCGGGCCGGGTCGTGGCCGCAGCCGTGGCCGTGACCGCGGTGACGGGGACGGCGCTCGGGTATTTCCCGCTCGACGGCCTCGGACCGAGACCGCCCGGTGTGGCCAGCCCCTCGGAGCGGGCCCTGGTACACGCGGCTCAGCCGCGGCGGGAGGACGAGAGCACCGAGACGCTGGAACGGCGCGTTCACGCATCGGAACAGTACGCCAGCGCCCTGGCGGGGCGGCTGGCGTCGCTGGACGCGGAGCGCGCCGCGGCCGCCGGCCGCCGCGCCCGTGATCTCGACGCGATCGTCGAAGGGCTGGGGACGCTCTCCGGTGCGTCCGTGGAACGCCGTGCCGAGGACGTCCGGGTGGTCTTCAGCACGGGGCTGTTCCTACGCGACGCGGAGATCAGCCGAACGGGCCGGCTGCTGCTGACGCGGATCGGCGGCCGGCTGGCGAGCATGAACGTGACGACGACCGTGGTAGGTCATGTGTCCGCCGTGGCCGGAGGGCGGACGAGCGGAGGCTCCACGGTCGCGCTGGACCGTGCCCGGGTGGCGGTCGGCTACCTGGCGGCGGGCGGCAGACTGCCCCTGACAGCGTTTGCCCTGGTCAGCGCGGATCAGACGCAGGGTCCGTTCCCGGACGTCCAGCGTAACCGCACGGTAACCCTGATGATCATCCCGAGGGAGCCGCCAGCGCCCCGCTGACAGCTCGCCCGCGGCCTCGGACATCCGTCCCGGAGCACACCCGGTGCCAGCTGACGCCAAGCCGGTGCGGTGCGGTGCGGACGACCCTGGTGCCGAGGTCCTGGCACCAGCCGGCTCTGCTGTCAGCCGGCCCTGGTGCCGGTGGTCCTGGCTGGTGCCGGTGGCACGCGGTCAGGTCAGGACGTCCAGGGGCCGATGCCGCCGACGCGTTCCGGGGTGATCCGCAGGACGTAGCCGGGGGGTGGGTCGGGGATCGGTGACGGAGGGGCGTCCGGCCCAAGGTAGATCCTGGTGAGTTTCGCGAGCAGTTCGGGCGCGCCGCCCTCGATGACCTTCGCGTGCCCGTGGACGACCAGGTAATGGTCGAGGCCGCCGCCCTCGGTCCCTGCGGCCTCGATCGACAGCGCCACCCGTGGGTCCCGCTGGAGGTTGCGGAGCTTCTGGTACAGCCCCAGGTGGGCGGTGACGATCTCGTCGCCGTCGACGCCCACCCACACCAGGGTGATCTGGGGGCTGCCGTCCGGGTTCAGGGTGACGAGGTGGGCGAGGCGCCCGGCCGTCAGCGCGGCACGCACGGCGTCGGTCAGCAGAGTCATGTGTTCGACGTCCTCCAGGTGCAAGAAGGCGCGGCGCAGGTCGAGCCGCTGGTTGTGACTACGACAGCTGTATGTCAGAACCGGCCCGGCTATTCCCGGGAGGGCCGGTCACCTGCGGCGATGCCCGGTCGTCTGCCGCGCAGCCGCCCGAGGGCCGGCGGAATCACGATCATCTCGCCGGCGGTGTCGGGCGGGCCGTTCGTCGGATGGGCCGCGTCAGATGAGCTGTTCGGCCCAGATGGTCTTGCCGGTGCGGTTGTAGCGGGTGCCCCAGTGGTGGGTGAGCTGGGCGATGAGGAACAGGCCGCGGCCGTTCTCGTCGAGGGTGCGGGCGCGGCGCAGGTGGGGGGCGGTGCTGCTGGTGTCGGAGACCTCGCAGATGAGGGTGCCGCGGTCGCGGATGAGGCGGAGGTGGATGGGGCCGGTGGCGTGGCGGATGGCGTTGGTGACGAGTTCGCTGACGACGAGTTCGGTGGTGTAGATGGCGTCGTGCAGGCCCCAGGCGGTGAGCTGGTCGGTGGTGTGGGCGCGGGCGTGGGCGACGACGGCGGGGTCGGCGGGCAGGTCCCAGGAGGCGACCTGGCCGGCGGTGAGGGTGTGGGTGCGGGCGAGCAGGACGGCGATGTCGTCGTCGGCGGGCCGGTCCGGCAGCAGGGTCTTGAGAATGACGTCGCAGGCGGTGTCGAGGGAGTCGGTGGGCTCGCCGAGC
>NZ_CEVIVC010000088.1:15241-20247 GCF_982290645.1 Protofrankia sp. CiP1_Cm_nod4 | reverse complement strand
CTCCAGCGCGGAGACGAAGTTGCTCTTGCCCGCCCCGTTCGGGCCGATCAGGACGTTCAGCCCGCCCAGCCGGACCCGCGTCGAGCGGATCGAGGTGTACCCCTCGACCGTCACCGCCGCAAGCCGACCTGCCGTCATACGATCACTCTACGGCGGGCACCACCGCGGGCGGCGTCTGGCTGTGCGTCCGGGCTGGCCGGGGGAGCGGAACGTGCGCCGTTCACCGGCCCGTTCCCGCCCGACCTGCGAGAACGACCTCACCGGACTCGCGGGGTCAGGTGGGTCATCAGGGGGTCAGGTTCCACAGGGCGTCGAGGGGGAGGGCGGAGAGGCGGTCGCCGAAGGGTAGGGTCTGCTGGCCGGTGTAGAGGACGTAGCCGGCTACGAAGCGTGGGCCGAGCAGGTTGGCGAGGTGGCGTAGGCCGGCGAGGTCCTCGGTGCGGACGGTGGCGCCGGCTTTGACCTCGATCCCGACGACACGGCCGTCGGGGGTCTCCAGCAGTGCGTCCACCTCGACCTTGTCCTTCGTCCGGTAGTGGTAGAGGCGGGCGGACTGCTCGTTCCAGCCGAGTTGGCGGGCGAGTTCGGTGAGGACGAAGTTCTCGACCATCGGGCCGGCGGTGCCGTCGGGTTCCCCGAGCCGGGCCGCGTCCTGCCCCAGCAGATGGCAGGCTATGCCGCTGTCCACGTATGCCAGCTTCGGTGTGCCGACCGCCCGGTGGGTGTGGCCGGTGGACCAGGCCGGAACCAGCTTGATGAGAAAGACCGCGGACAGCAGGTCCAGGTAGCGGTTGAGAGTGGTTCTGGGGATGCCGGACTGTGACGCGAGCGCGCCGGGTACCAGCAGCCCACCGGACCGGCTCGCGAGCAGGGCGAGCAGTTGGTGCAGCTCACCGCGGCGCTGGATGGCGGACAGTTCGGTGACGTCCCGGGCGATGAGGGTGGACAGGTAGGAGTCGAAGAACGCCGTCCGGCGGCGGGGTGAGCGCCGCACCGCTTCGGGGTAGCCGCCGCGGACGATGCGTTCGAGGTAGTCGCGGCGTCGCAGCGGCGAGGTGCGGCTGAGCCCGGGGCCGTGGGTGAAGGCCGCGTCGACGAAGTGGTCCGGCGTCCCGTCGATCTCTCCCTGTGAGAACGGCCACAGTTCGATGGTCTCGATGCGCCCGGGGAGCGCGTCCGGAAGGTCGCGTAGGGCGAGGATCTGAGCGGAGCCGGTCAGGAGGAAGCGGCCGGGCCGGGGGTCGGTGTCCACCGCCACCTTGATCGAACGGAACAGTTCGGGGGCGAGCTGGACCTCGTCCACGACCAACAGGCCGTCGTGGTCGATGAAGCCTGTCGGGTCGTCGTGCGCGGCGCGCAGCGTGGCGGGGTCGTCGAGCAGGCGGATCAGCGGGTTGGCGGTGGCGGCGGCGGCCAGCCGGGCGAGGGTGCTCTTGCCGGCCTGTCGCGCGCCGTTGATCGCGACGACTCTGGTGTCTCCCAGCGCCTCCACGATGAGTGCCTCCGCCTTGCGTCTGATCAGCGCGCCTGATGCGTTCACACCACCATTATGGACACTTGGCCGCCATGATCGTGGTCATCTGGTCGCATGGTCTGTGGACAGTTGGACGCAGGTATCGTGGTCACCTGGACACTGTCCTTGCGGTTATCTGGTCGGACGGGTCGTGGTGAAATGGACGCTCGGTGCGTGGGCGGGTGGCCTTGCGCCGCGTGGACGATCGGCCGCTGGGATGCCTGATCGTGGTGGTGCCCTGACGGATCCGTGGCGGCATGGCTTCGTGACGGTGACGGGCGGTGGGCGTGAATGTTCGTTCGGTTGCGGCGCTGGCGGCCGGTAAGGTCGGTCGCGGTACGGGCGTCGTGATACGGGCGTGCTCGGGCGCCTGAAGCAACCACGGCAGGCCCAGGAACTACAGCGAACGGGCGGAACGGTCGATGAAGACGGCGATGCGGTCACACCTGTGCGGTGCGCTGCGCACGGAGCACATCGGTGCGACGGTTACGGTATGCGGCTGGGTGGCCCGCCGCCGCCAGCACGGCCAGTCGCTGATGTTCGTCGATCTGCGGGATCACTCCGGCCAGGTGCAGTGCGTGGTGGACGGCTCCGTCGACGTCCGCTCCGAGTATGTCGTCGCCGTCACCGCGACGGTGGCGGCCCGGCCCGAGGGGACGATCAACCCCAACCTGGCCACCGGCGAGATCGAGCTGCACGACTGCGTGGTGACGGTCCTCTCCGCGGCGCTGCCGCCGCCGTTCCCGATCGACGAGCGGGCGGACTCGGTCGACGAGGCGACCCGGCTCACCTACCGCTACCTGGACCTGCGCCGCGAGCGCATGCAGCGCAACCTGCGCACCCGCTCGGCGGTGCTGGCCGCGCTGCGCTCGGAGCTGGTACCGCGGGAGTTCGTCGAGGTCGAGACGCCGCTGCTGATGCCCTCCACGCCGGAGGGGGCGCGGGAGTTCGTCGTGCCGTCCCGGCAGTTCCCGGGCAGTTTCTACGCGCTGCCGCAGTCCCCGCAGCTGTTCAAACAGCTCCTGATGGTGGGCGGCGCCGACCGTTACTTCCAGTTCGCCCGCTGCCTGCGTGACGAGGACCTGCGCGCCGACCGGCAGTACGAGTTCACCCAGCTCGACGTCGAGATGAGCTTTGTCGACCAGGACGACGTCCTGGAGGTGATCTCCGCCGCGGTGCTGACCGCCGCGCGGGCCGTCACCGGCGGGCCGGTCGCGCCGATCGAGCGGATCACCTGGCACGAGGCCATGGACCGTTTCGGCGTGGACAAGCCCGACCTGCGCTTCGGCCTGGAGCTCGTCGAGCTGACCGGGGTCTTCACGGGCAGCGGCTTCCAGGCGTTCGCCGGGGCGCCGTCGGTGAAGGGCATCCGGGTGCCTGGCGGTTCGGCCACCCACAATCGCAAGGCGCTGGACGCGCTGACCGACCGGGCCAAGCAGCTTGGCGCGAAGGGCCTGGTGTGGATGCGGGTCGGTGCCGGGGGTCGCTGGAGTCGCCGGTGGCGAAGTTCCTCTCCGCCGCCGAACTGGCCGGGATCGTGAAGGCGACCGGCGGTGAGGACGGCGACCTGCTGCTGCTGGTCGCCGACGAGTGGGCGACGGTCTGCGAGGTGCTCGGCCAGCTCCGTAACGACCTCGGCCGCCCGCCGGCCGGCGAGGGCGGGTTTCGTTTCGTCTGGGTCACCGACTTCCCGCTGTTCGTCGGGGTCGATGCGCAGACCGGGCGGCCCAAGCCCGGCCACCACCCCTTCACCCGGCCGCACCCCGACGACCTCGACAAGCTCGAGACCGAGCCGCTGGCCGTGCGCAGCCGCGCCTACGACCTGGTGCTCAACGGCTGGGAGCTCGGCTCGGGATCGATCCGGATCCACGAGCCCGACCTGCAGCAGCGCATCTTCGCCGCGCTGGGGATCTCGGCGGCGGAGGCCGACCGCCGGTTCGGTTTCTTCCTGACGCCGTTCTCCTACGGGGCCCCGCCGCACGGCGGTTTCGCCGTCGGTATCGACCGGCTGGTGGCGATCCTCGCCGGCGAGGACAACATCCGCGAGGTCATCGCCTTCCCGAAAACCCAGTCCGGACTTGACCCGATGACCGGCGCGCCGACTCCGATCGACGCCCGGCAGGTGCGTGAGCTGGGCATCCGGGTACTCCCGACAGCGTAAACGCCGCCACCTTCACCTGCCACCACACGCGAATTCCCCTGCCTGGCAGGACCTGGCGGGCTCTTGACCGGGTGAAACCGCCTCCGGCGGCGTCCCGGCCGTTTTACGGTTACCTGGCCGCATCACGTGTCGTGGCGTGGGTATGACCGGTGAATCCGTCCCGGACGGGCATCGGGGCCGGCTGGTTCGGCTTCGGGCGGGTTGGCCGTGGATCACGCGCCGGATACGACAGGAGGCCCGGGAATGCAGATACCGTTCTCGCCGTCACCGACATCCAGTCTCGGCGTCGAGTGGGAGCTGGCGCTGGTCGACCGCCGTACCCGTCAGCTTCGCGGGGCGGCGACCGCCATCCTCGACGAGTATCAGGCCAAGATCGGTGAACATGCCGAACAGCGGGCCAAACACGAGCTGTTCGAGTCGGTCATCGAGGTCGTCACCGGGGTCTGCGACACGGTCGCCGACGCCAAGGCCGACCTGGCCGTGACCGTCGGTCTCATCGAGGATCTGGCCGCGTCGCGCGGGCTTGCCCTGATGTGCAGCGGTACCCACCCGATCACCAGTTATGCCAGCCAGCAGATCAGTCCCGACCCGCGCTACCGCTCCATCCTGGAACGCATGCAGTGGGTCGCCCGACGCCTGCTGATTTTCGGCGTGCACGTACATGTCGGCGTTCCCGCGCAGGAGCGGGCGATTCCCGTCGTGAACGCGCTCGTCGGCTACATCCCGCATTTCCTCGCGTTGTCGGCGTCCTCGCCGTTCTGGCTGGGTCTGGACACGGGGCTGGCGTCGTCGCGCTCGAAGGTGTTCGAGAGCCTGCCCACCGCCGGCCTGCCGTACCTTCTGTCGGACTGGGAGCAGTTCGAGCGGTTCATGGGGACGCTGGTGTCGTCCGGGACGGTGGAGACCATCCGTGAGGTGTGGTGGGACGTCCGGCCGCACCCGGACTTCGGCACGGTGGAGCTGCGTATCTGTGACGGTCTGCCGACCCTGCTGGAGGTCGGGGCGATCGCCGCGCTGACCCAGTGCCTGGTCGACCGGATGAACACCCGGCTCGACCAGGGCCACCGGCTGCCGACGCCGCAGCGCTGGGTGGTGCAGGAGAACAAGTGGCGGGCCGCCCGGTACGGCCTGGACGCCGAGATCCTGCTCGACGAGGGGGGCACGACCCGCCGTGTCCGGGACGAGATCGCCGTTCTCGTCGACGATCTGCTGCCCGTCGCGCGGCGGCTGGAATGCGTCGACGAACTCACCGACGTCCTGCACATTCTTCAGGTCGGCTCGAGCTGCGACCGCCAGCGCGCGGTGGCGCGGCAGGCCGACGGGGATCTCGCC
>NZ_CEVIVC010000088.1:7783-15051 GCF_982290645.1 Protofrankia sp. CiP1_Cm_nod4 | reverse complement strand
GCCGGTGATATGGGTGACGGCTTCGGTGCGTCGGCTGGCCGGAGGGTGTACGGTCATGTTTCTTTTCCCGTCCCCTCGGATCCTGAGAACTTCGGACGACCTTCAGGGCCTGCGGATCCGAAGGCCCGCGGAGCCGTGGATCCGAAGGCCCGGAGGAGCCTGAGGGAGCTCCCCCGGGCGGGGTGACGTGGGGAAGCCGGGGGTGAGGCCGGCAGTGACAGCCGGGGCCGCCAGGCGGGGCTGCTGGACGGGGCTGCCAGGCGGGGCCGCCGGACGGCTTCGGCCGGGGCGTGACGGGGGCGGAGTACCGTGGTCGACGGGGGTGAGCGGCGATGGTGCGCTCGCCCGCGGTGGTGCGATTTCGCGCTGTGGCTCTCGGCGTCCCCCGCGGCCT
Organism: Protofrankia sp. CiP1_Cm_nod4; assembly: GCF_982290645.1. Lineage (NCBI taxonomy): Bacteria > Bacillati > Actinomycetota > Actinomycetes > Frankiales > Frankiaceae > Protofrankia > Protofrankia sp. CiP1_Cm_nod4. The sequence goes on along the minus strand of NZ_CEVIVC010000088.1, from coordinate 14,657 downwards.
GCGAGTCGATCCGCCGGAAATCCGGGGATGGTGTGTCGGTGTCCGCCGTGTTCCGGTTGCCGCGCCGCCGCGGTCGCCGGGCCGCCTGGGCGTCTCGTCGCGCAGTAGCATCTGGTGATCGTTTGATATCGGGAGAGTAGGGGTCTGACTTGCAGGGGGCCGAGGCTTTTCGGTGTCGATGGCTGGTGGGCCAGGGTGGGGGCCGTAGGCAGGTGGCCGTGCGGTGAAGGTGGAGAACTTCGTCGCGGCCTGGCTTGCGGACAATGAGAAAGATCTGGTGGATGTGCGTCGTGATATCCACGCGCATCCCGAGCTGGCCTGGCAGGAGCTGCGGACGACCGAACTGATTGCGGAATCACTGAACAGTTCCGGTCTCAAGCCACGGGTGATGTCCTCGGGCACCGGCCTGTGGTGCGATGTCGGTACCGGTTCCGGCCCGGTTGTCATAGTCCGCGCGGACATCGACGCGCTGCCGTTGCGGGACGAGAAAGACCTCCCTTATTCCTCCTGCGTGGCGGGGGTGAGCCATGCCTGCGGGCACGACGTCCACAGCGCGATCGTGCTCGGGACCGGCAGGGCGCTGGCGGCGTTCGACGAGCGTTACCCGTTGCCCGGCACCATCCGGCTGGTGTTCCAACCCGCGGAGGAGGTCATGCCCGGCGGCGCGCTCGAGCTGATCCGCGAGGGCGTACTGGATTCGGTGTCCGCGGCGATAGCCGTCCACTGCGACCCGGCGCTCGAAGTCGGGCGGGTGGGCATCCGCGGCGGCCCGATCACGGCCGCGACGGACTACATCGAGGTCCGGTTGCGGGGCCCTGGCGGGCACACGTCGCGTCCGCAGAACACCGTGGATCTGGTGCACGCGCTGGCGCAGGTGGTGACGGGGCTGCCCGCGGCGCTGTCGCGAACGGTCGACCCCCGGGCGGCGGCGTGCCTGGTCTGGGGGCAGATCGAGGCGGGCAGCGTCCCGAACGCCATTCCCCGTGACGGCCTGCTGCGGGGCACGCTGCGCCTCTTCGACGAAGAGGTCTGGAAGCGGGCGCCGGCGATGGTCGAACGGCTGGTCGCGCAGCTCGTGGCGCCGTACGGCGCCACCGCGACGATCGAGCACCGGCAGGACGTCCCACCAGTGATCAACTCTGTGGACATCACCGAGGCGCTCCGCCGGGCGGCCGTGGCGGCGATCGGCGAGCACGCCGTCGCGCCCACCGGTCAGTCCCTGGGCGGTGAGGACTTCGCCTGGTACCTCCAGCGGGTGCCGGGAGCGCTCGCGCGGCTGGGCACCCGCAGCCCCGGCGGCCCCGTCCACGACCTTCATCAGGGCCGGTTCGACGTGGACGAGAAGGCCATTGGCGTCGGCGTCCGGCTGCTGGCGACCACCGCGGCCGGTCTCGCCTCGGCCGCCGCGGCCGAGGAGTGACGGCGCGCGACCGTCGAAAAGCCGAGAAGGAAACCGGGGCCCTGGCAGTGAGCCAGGGCCCCGCGGATGTGTCTGCCCGGAGCTGCGGGTGCTACCGGGAGCTGGGCACCTCGAGGTCGGCCTCGGGCTGAGGCCGGGGGCCCGGAACGGCCGGCCGCGGGTGCGAGGTCTCGATCCGCAGCAGCTTCGCGACGCTGTCCGGCAGGTACCAGTTCCAGCTGCCGAACAGGGAGACCAGGGCCGGCACCAGCAGCATCCGGACGACCGTCGCGTCCAGCAGGATGCCGAAGCCGAGCGCGGTCGCGAACAGTTTGATGTCGGTCTGCGGCCCGCTCGACAGCGACAGGAACGACAGGAACAGGATCAGGGCGGCCGACGTGACCAGCCGCCCGGTGCGGCCGACACCTTCGACGACGGCGGCGTCGGTGTCGCCGCGGGCGTCGTACTCCTCACGGATGCGGGAGAGGATGAACACCTCGTAGTCCATGGACAGGCCGAAGAGGAACGCGAAGACCATCAGCGGCAGCCAGAAGGTGATGGCGCCGGTGGCCTCGATGCCGTAGATCTCCTCGGAGCCGTAGCCGTGCTGCCAGAACAGCACCACGCCCCCGAAGGTCGCCCCCAGCGAGACGAGGTTGAGCACCACCGCCTTCAGGGGCAGCAGCAGCGAGCGGAAGGCCCGCACCAGCAGGATGTAGGTGACGATGACGATCAGAGCCAGGGCCCAGGGGAACACCCCGTAGACGCCGTGCATGTAGTCCAGCTGCAACGCGCCGATCCCGGTCACACCGATGACGCCGGGCACGTCGTGCAGCGCGGACCGGAGGTTGCGGATCGAGTCGATGCTGCGCCCGCCCGCGGTCTCCCTGTCCGGCACGGCGATGATCAGTGAGGTGCCGTCCCGGTTCGCCTCGGGGCCGCTCGCGGCGGTCGCGGTGACCACGCCGTCCACGGCCCGGACCCGTCGCAGCACGTCGTCCACCGCGGATGACTGGACCAGGATCTCGGCCGGGGTGAGGACGCCCTTCGGGGCACCGCCGCTCTCAATGATCTTTATTGCCTCGTAGGCGGGGCCGCTCTTGGCCAGCGATCCGGACTGCGCCGTGCCGATCTGGATCCCGAGGAACGGGATGATCAGCGCGGTGAGGATGGCGACCCCGGCGCCGGCGGCGATCCAGCGGCGGCGCACGACCAGCGAGGCCCATCTCGTCCAGAACCGGCTCGCGGTGTTCTCGTGCCGGATACGTGGCCAGTCGACCCGCGGGCCGATGCCGCCGAGCAGCGCGGGCAGCAGGGTGGTCGTGACCGCCACGCTGATCAGCGGGATGAGCATGCCGCCGTAGCCGATGGAGCGCAGGAAGGGCACCGGGATGACGACCATCGCGACCAGGCCGATGGCCACGGTCAGGCCGCTGAACACCACGGCATGGCCGGCGAACTGCATCGAGGCCACCACGGCGTCGTGGTTGTCCCGGCCGTGCGCGCGTTCCTCCCGCCAGCGGGTGACGACCAGCAGCGAGTAGTCGATGGCGACACCGAGGCCGATCAGGGAGACGAGGAACTGCACCAGGAACGACACGTCCGCGAAGAAGGTCAGCCCCAGCAGGACGAGGAAGGTCGACAGGATCGCCACCGCGGCGACGAGCAGCGGCAGCAGCGCGAGCAGCGAGGCGAAGACGAAAGCGAGGATCGCCAGCGCGCCGAGCCCGGCGATCAGGGTTTCGACCAGCACCCCCGGGCCGGAGTCGTTCGCGCCGTTGGTCGCGAGCTCGTTCAGGCCGGTGACGGTGCCGGTGAGCCCGGCCTGGGTGTGCTCGGCGAGCGACTTCTTCAGCGCCACCGTGATCTCGGAGTCGAGGCCGTCCTGCGGCGGATAGAAGGCGTACGCGAACTGGGTGCGGCCGTCATCGGTGACGAAGATGTCGTCGCCGGTTTCCGCCCTGCCGATGACTCGGACGTCGGAGACGTCGCGCTTGACCGCGGCGAAGGTGTCCGTCACCTGCTGGTCGCTGACCCGCTGGCCGGGCTGGGCCGACAGCGACAGGATGAACGGCGCGCCCTGGCTGTCCGTGTGATAAGTGGCGAGGACCTTCTTGGCCGTCTCGTAGCCGGGCTGGCCGGGCAGCGAGAAGTCGAAGGTCAGCCGGCCGGCTGTGGTGCTGGCCGTGGCAAATCCCGCCAGGAAGGTAACGATCCAGATAGAGATCACAAGCCGGCGGTGCCGGAGGCACCAGCGCGCGAGCGCCGACATCGGCGTCTCCCCACTCGTTAGGATGATCTGTGCTCTTGCATATTGACCTCCGCAACGGTACCACCGCTGATTGTGAACCTGGTAATGGTTTGTCTTATGGGTGACACTCCCAAGGTGAACGCCGACAGTGACATCGCGATATCTCTGCGAGAGCAGGTTTTCTATGCGTTTGCCCGTTTCGGCCCGGCCTGGGTGCGCTATCTGCACGCGTCCGTGGGGCTCGGCGGTCTAAGCCCGGCCGGCGTCCGGCTGCTGTCGGCGCTGCGCCACCATCCGCGGCCGCCCATCATGCGCGATCTCGTCCAGGACCTCGGCACCACGGCCCGGGCTGTGACCGGGCTGGTGGACACCCTCGAGCACGAGGGCCTGGTCCGCCGCACCCGGCACCCGCACGACCGTCGGGCGATACTCATCACTCTGACCAGCAAGGGTGAACAGGTGGTGGACCGCGTCGGGCAGGAGCATGTCGAGCGGGCATCGGCCCTGTTCTGCGTCCTGTCCGAGCGGGACCAGGCCGATCTTGTCCGGATCCTCGGCGTGCTGGGGGACGAGCTGGCCGCGCGGGGGCAGGCCGTCCAGCCCCGCGGGCTCGGTTGCGGACCTGATATTACTGAGAGTAGCTAGTGCTGCGTCAGTCAACGCTCGCCCCGTCCGCCCGGGCCGGCGCGGTGGGGGAGCCAGGCGGTGGGGGAGCCAGGCGGTGGGAGAGTCAGGCGGTGGGACGGTTGCGCAGATCGGCCACGTAGTCGGACGGCGCGCCGGCCCGCTCGGCCGCGTCGGCCATGATGGCCACATACCGTTTGGACGGCAGCCCGCCCTCGTAGGCGTCCAGCACGTACGTCCAGGCCAGCGCCTCGCCGTCCAGGGTGAAGATCCGTACGCGGATGCGGGTGTAGAGGCTGGCCTCCACGCCCTCCCAGACGTCGAGCTGCCTGAGGTCACGCTTGGCGACGTCGTAGAGCATCACGTACACCCGGGAGCCGGGTGACTCGACGATGGTGGCCAGCGCGCCTTCCCAGCCGACGTCCTCGCCGCCGAAGGTGAGCCGCCAGTTGCGGATCCAGCCGGTCCCGATGACGGGGGCGTGCGGTGCGCGTTCCTTCATCTGGGCCGGGTCGAGGTTGCTGCCGTAGGCGGCATACAAGGTCATTGTGTGCGTCCTTCACCGGCCCGGGCACCGCGGCCGCGGTGGCAAAGAACTACCTGGAGGATCTTCACTGGCCCCTACCTGTACCCACTTCCTCCCCCCGCGGGCGCGGACGCGCCGCGCGGGGAGCCCTCGGCCGCTCCCGGCCGACCTCGCGGACCGCATATCTGCCCGGACCCGTCCGATGTGCCACGATCGATCCAGCCACAGTTGCCCGGGCAGTTGCCTGGGCGGTCGTGAGATCCTGATCGTGACGTCCCTGGACCCGACTTCGTGTGACAACACGGACCGTAACCGCGTCGCGGCGGCAGATGGTCTCCCGTGGGGTACCACGGATCCGGTCGTCGATGTTCGACAGCTACGCGAAAGACAGTGTAGACCCCGAGCATCCCGGATCCCGGCCATCCCGGGCCTTGGCCGTCGGTGTCCCGGTCCGCCCGGTACCGGCCTGGCGGGGGAGCGTCCGCGCCCGCCAGGCCGGGTGACTGTTCATGCGATGGTTGCTCACACATCGGACAAGGCAAGATAGCTGGTGGGAATCCCACCCATCGAAGGGAGCGCGCAGGTGCCGCGAATCGTCATTCTCGGAGGAGGACCCGGAGGGTACGAGGCGGCTCTTGTCGGGGCTGAGCTTGGGGCGTTCGTCACGCTCATCGACTCGGACGGGGTGGGCGGCGCGTGCGTCCTCACCGACTGTGTCCCGTCCAAGGCGCTGATCGCCACGTCGGCCGCGATGACGGAGCTGGCCGTGGCGCCGTCCCTGGGAGTCCGGCTGCGTGACGGTGGCCACGTCCTGCCGGAGGCGGGCTGGGACGCCGGGGCGCTGCCCGGTCCGGGGCTGCCGCCCGGCATCGGCGTGGACATCGAGCGGGTCCACGCCCGGGTGCGGGGGCTTGCCGCGGCGCAGTCCCGCGACATCGAGACCCGGCTGGAGAAGGAGGCCGTGCGGGTGGTGCACGCCCGCGGCCGGCTGGTCGGCCCGCACGCCGTCGAGGTCGACTCCGGGGAGGCCTTCTTCGGCGACATCATCCTGATCGCGACCGGGGCGTCACCCAGGGTTCTTCCGAACATCGAACCGGACGGTGAGAGAATTCTCACCTGGCGCCATATCTACGATCTTCGGGAGCTGCCCGAGCATCTGATCGTCGTCGGTTCCGGGGTCACCGGCGCCGAGTTCGCCAGCGCCTACCAGGCGCTCGGCGCGAACGTGACGCTCGTCTCCTCCCGGGACCGGGTACTGCCCGGGGAGGACCCGGACGCCGCCAAGGTGCTCGAGGAGGTCTTCCAGCGCCGTGGGGTGACCGTGCTCAGCCGGGCCCGGGCCGAGGCCGCCCGCCGGGTCGGCGACAGCGTCGAGGTCGACCTCGCGGACGGCCGGACCATCACCGGCAGCCACGTCCTGATGGCCGTCGGGTCGGTGCCGCGGACATCGGGCATCGGGCTCGCCGAGGTCGGGGTACGGCGTGCCCCGAGCGGCCACATCGAGGTCGACCGGATGTCGAGGACGGCGGTGCCGGGGGTGTACGCCGCCGGTGACTGTACCGGTGTGCTGCCGTTGGCGTCGGTCGCCGCCATGCAGGGCCGGATCGCGATGTGGCACGCGCTCGGCGAGGCGGTCACGCCGCTGCGGCTGGGCACGGTGTCGTCCAACATCTTCACCGAGCCGGAGATCGCGACGGTCGGCATCTCGCAGAAGATGATCGAGTCGGGTGAGGTGGCGGCGCAGACGACGATCCTCCCGCTGGCGCGCAACCCGCGCGCGAAGATGCAGGGCATCACCGACGGTTTCGTGAAGCTGTTCTGCCGGCCCGGCAGCGGCAGCATCCTCGGCGGGGTGGTGGTGGCGCCGCAGGCGTCAGAGATGATCTTCCCGGTTTCGCTGGCGGTGGCCAACGGCCTCACCGTCGATCAGGTGGCCCACACCTTCACGATCTACCCGTCGGTGTCCGGCTCGTTGACCGAGGCGGCCCGCATCGCCATGCCTCGGGACCTGTTCGCGAGCTTCTGACCAGGCGTCCAGCCACGGTTGCCGGTCGCGGCTGGACGATGCCTGCCT
>NZ_CEVIVC010000088.1:6983-7758 GCF_982290645.1 Protofrankia sp. CiP1_Cm_nod4 | reverse complement strand
GCCTGCCTGCCTGCCTGCCTGGCCGCCTGCCTGTCTGGCTGGCCGCCTGGCCGGCCGGCCGGCGGCGCGGCCGGTGGTGGGTTGTCCTGGCTGGCGGGCCGTCCCGGGCGGCGGGTGCCGTGGCCGGCGGCGGTCAGCGGCCGTCCGTCCCCGGGCGGTCGCGGCTGGTCCCCGTCCGGTCATGATCGGCATTTGTGTGATCGGCGGTCGCGCGGCCAGCGTCCTCGGGGCCGCTGTCCTCGTCCTCCTCGAGCGGGAACACCGGCGGGAAGCCATGTTGGACGAGGCGACGGTTGCGGAAGTAGCCGGCGGTGGCGAACCCCAGGCCGACCGCGATCGCCAGCAGGACGATCGCGATGGTGAGCCGGATGTTGAGGCGCCCGGGCAGCAGCGCGAACATGACGGCGAACGGCAGCATGAGCAATGGCGGCCGGGACGCCTGCCGGACGCGCCACCGCGGCCCGGTCAGGTCGTGGGAGACCCACTGGTTGTACCGCGGGGGCAGCGTCCCGCCCACCAGGTAGTAGATCCGGCCGGTCAGCGGTGGCCGCTCGGCCGGCGCCGGTCCGGCGGGCACCGGTTCTGACGCCGGTGCCGCGCCGCCCGGCCGCGCCGAGCTCCTCGCCGGCGGCGGGCAGGCCCCGCCCTGGTTCGTCCCGCTGTCGTCCGTGCCGTCGGTGCCCATGGCATCAGCCTACGAACTCCGAAGCCTGCGGACTCCGAAGCCTGCGAACTACGGACGAACCGGGCCGGGGCGGGCGAACCGCCGCCCGTT
>NZ_CEVIVC010000088.1:0-6958 GCF_982290645.1 Protofrankia sp. CiP1_Cm_nod4 | reverse complement strand
AGTCCTTGATCTCGCAGAGGACGGCGCCGCTGGAGACGACCGCGCCGACGGCCGCGGTCAGCCCGGTGACGGTGCCCGCCCGGTGCGCGGTGATCGGCTGCTCCATCTTCATGGCTTCCAGGACGACGACGAGGTCGCCGGCCTCGACGGTGTCCCCGTCACTGACCGCGATCTTGACGATGGTGCCCTGCATCGGGCTGGTCAGCTCGTTCCCGCTGGCCGCGCGGGCGGCCTTGGCACCGGACCGCCGCCGTGGCCGGGCCGCCGCCGGGCCGCCGGCCGCCACGCCGCCCGCCGCGGCCGCGCCGAAGCCCGCGGGCAGGACGACCTCCAGCCGCCGGCCGCCGACCTCGACGACGACCGACTCGCGGGCCGCCGGCTCGGTGTCGGCGTCCACCCCGCCGGTGAAGGCGGGGATGGTGTTGTCGAACTCGGTCTCGATCCAGCGGTTGTGCACCCGGAACGGCTCGGTGGCGTCGGCCGGGGCGAACGCCGGATCCCGCACGACGGCCCGGTGGAACGGCAGGACCGTGGCCAGGCCCTCCAGGACCGTCTCGTCCAGGGCACGGCGGGCGCGCTCCAGGGCCTCGGTGCGGGTCGCGCCGGTGACGATCAGCTTGGCGAGCAGCGAGTCGAAGGCCCCGCCGATGACGGCGCCGGACTCGACGCCGGTGTCGACGCGCACGCCCGGCCCGGTGGGCGCGACGAACCGGGTGACCGTTCCCGGCGCCGGCAGGAAGCTGCGGCCGGGGTCCTCACCGTTGATGCGGAACTCGATCGAGTGCCCCCGGGGGGTGGGGTCGACCGGGTCGAGCGTCTCGCCCTCGGCGATCCGGAACTGGGCCCGGACGAGGTCGATGCCGCTGGTCTCCTCGGTGACGGGGTGCTCGACCTGCAGCCGGGTGTTGACCTCGAGGAAGCTGATCGTCCCGTCCCGGCCGATGAGGAACTCGACCGTGCCCGCTCCGACATAGCCGGCCTCCCGGACGACCGCCCGGGACGCCTCGTAGAGCGAGGTGCGCTGCTCCTCGGTGAGGAACGGTGCCGGCGCCTCCTCGACGAGCTTCTGGTAGCGCCGCTGCAGGGAGCAGTCCCGGGTGCCGACGACGACGACCGTGCCGTGGGCGTCCGCGAGGATCTGGGTCTCGACGTGGCGGGGCTGGTCGAGGTAGCGCTCCACGAAGCACTCGCCGCGGCCGAAGGCGGCGGTGGCCTCCCGCACCGCGCTCTCGAACAGCTCGGGCAGCTCCTCGGCGCTCCAGGCGACCTTGAGCCCGCGGCCGCCGCCGCCGAACGCCGCCTTGATCGCGACCGGCAGCCCGTGCTGTTCGGCGAAGGCCACCACCTCGTCCGCGCCGGCGACCGGGTCGGGGGTGCCGGGCGCCAGCGGGGCGCCCACGGCAAGGGCGATGTGGCGGGCCGCGGTCTTGTCGCCCAGGCGCCGGATGGCCTCGGGAGGGGGCCCGATCCAGGTCAGCCCGGCCTCGATGACGGCCTCGGCGAAGTCGGCGTTCTCCGACAGGAAGCCGTATCCGGGGTGGACGGCGTCGGCGCCGCTGGCGCGGGCCGCGTCGAGGATCTTGTCGATCCGCAGGTACGAGTCGCCCGGTGTGCTGCCGCCGAGGGCGTACGCCTCGTCCGCGATGCGTACGTGCAGAGCGTCGATGTCGGGCTCCGCATATACGGCGACGCTGGCATATCCGGCGTCGCGGGCTGCCCGGGCGACCCGGACAGCGATCTCTCCCCGGTTGGCAATGAGGATCTTACGCACGTTTCTCCCGTCCTCGTTCAGCGTGGCTGAGTCTAGGCGAGTTCGGCGGCGCAGGCTGTTGTTCTGGCAATACTAAAGGAATCCTTGGGCGGGTCCTGTACCGCCGGGGCCGTGACCGCCGTGGTGGACTCGATGGCCGACATTGATCGGCTGGGTTTGTTGGCCGGGCCGCTGCTTGCCGAGATCGCGTTGGTGGTGTAAGGAATCGATCATGAAAGGCGTCGGGGAATGTGTATCCCCGGCGTCCACAAAGCTGTCATTCCCGCTGTTTCGCGGGGCCGGCGCAGATGCCCGGCCCCGCGAAACGGTCGTTGATATCCAACTGTGATCAAATGATTACCAGTCGGCTCGGGTCCGGGTGCCCGGAGTGAATCCCGTCCAACGCCACCCGTCCGGCCCGGGACGCACGGTCTGCCGCAGTGTCGCGGACCGGTCCGACCAGGCCGAGGGGGGCGGGGCAGGGGCGGGCGCCGCCCCCGCCCGCAGGCAGAGCACCGCGACCAGGGCGGCTATCTCCTCGGCGGACGCGTTCGTCGGCACCACCTGTAGGTGCGGGCGGGGGGCGCGGACGTCGCCACCACTGCTCATCTGATCATCCTTTCGTGCCTGACGGCCCGTCCGCCAGCCCCGCCACCAGTGGGACGGCGGGACGGCGGGACAGCGGGACAGCGGGGTGCGGTGAACAGGCCGGGGCGTCCCGCGGGAGGGCGGCGGCAGGGTTACAGCGGGATGTTCCCGTGCTTCTTGGGAGGAAGCGACTCCCGCTTGGTCCGCAACAGCCGCAGTGCCCGGATCACCTCACGTCGGGTCTCCGACGGGAGAATGACCGCGTCGATATACCCGCGTTCGGCCGCTATGTACGGAGTGGCGAAATGCGAGGTGTAGTCGGCAATCAGCTCCGCGCGACGGGCGTCGGGATTCTCGGTGGCGGCGAGCTCACGCCGATAGATGATGTTCACGGCGCCCTGGGCGCCCATCACCGCGATTTCCGCGGTCGGCCAGGCCAGGTTGACGTCGGCCCGCAGGTGTTTCGAGCCCATGACGTCGTAGGCGCCGCCATATGCCTTACGTGTGATGATAGTCACTTTTGGCACTGTCGCCTCGGCATAAGCGTATATAAGCTTTGCGCCCCGGCGGATGATGCCGTTCCATTCCTGCGAGGTTCCGGGCAGGAAGCCCGGTACGTCGACCAGCGTGAGAATCGGGATGTTGAATGCGTCACAGGTCCGGACGAAGCGGGCCGCCTTCTCGCTGGCGTCGATATCGAGGGTGCCGGCGAAATGCATCGGCTGGCTGGCGACGATGCCGACGGAACGCCCGTCCAGCCGGCCGAACCCGCAGATCAGGTTCTGCGCGAACTGGGCGTGGACCTCCAGGAAGTCATCGTCGTCGAGCAGGTAGCCGATCACCGTGTGCATGTCGTACGGCGTGTTGGACGAGTCCGGGATGAACGTGTCCAGCTCCGGCGTGACCTCCGCCTCCACGTCGGCCACCTCGGCGAAGATGGGCGGGTCCGTCAGGTTGTTCGACGGCAGAAACCCCAGCAGCGCCTTGGCGGTCTCCAGGCAGTCGGCCTCGTCCGCGGCCTGGAAGTGCGCGACCCCGCTGCGGGAGTTGTGGGTGTGGGCGCCACCGAGCTCCTCCATGCCGACGTCCTCGCCGGTGACGGTCTTGATGACGTCCGGGCCGGTGATGAACATGTGGCTGGTCTGGTCGACCATCAGCGTGAAGTCGGTGATGGCCGGAGAGTACACGGCACCGCCGGCGCACGGGCCCATGATCAGTGAGAGCTGGGGGACGACGCCCGACGCCAGCACGTTGCGGTAGAAGATCTCGCCGTACAGCCCGAGCGCGACGACACCCTCCTGGATGCGCGCGCCGCCGGAGTCGTTGATACCCACCACCGGACAGCCGGTCTTCAGCGCCAGATCCATGATTTTCACGATCTTCTCGCCGAGGACCTCGCCGAGGCTGCCGCCGAAGACGGTGAAGTCCTGGCTGAACACACACACCTGGCGGCCGTCGACCGTGCCGTAGCCGGTCACCACACCGTCACCATACGGGCGGTTGCGGTCGAGGCCGAAGTCGTGCGCGCGGTGCCGGGCGAGGGCGTCCGTCTCGACGAAGGAGCCTGGGTCGAGGAAGGCATCGATCCGTTCACGGGCCGTCAACTTGCCTTTGGCATGCTGTGCGTCGACTGCCCGTTGAGAACCGGCATGTACCGCTTCGTCGATCACGCGCTTCAACTCGGCGATTTTGCCGGCAGTTGTGAGAGGATCGGGTACCGGATCGTGCGAGGGGCTCTGAGCGGGAACGGGAAGCGCCATGCCGGGCAGCGTACGGCCGTCGTGGCCTCCCGCGCTCGATTCTGCGACAACTACCTCTTGATCCGGGCGCGTGGCCGCGGTGCGATATGACTTTCAGCCGTCGGCGGTGAGGATGCGGTGGGATTCTGGCTGACATGTGGACATCGATGACGCGGCACCGGCGGTTTCCGCTGGACGCCGGTCTGCTCGCGGCCACGCTCGCCGGGGACGGCCTGAGCGTCCGGGTCGTCCAGGAGACCGGCTCGACCAACGCGGACCTCGTCGCCGCCGCGAAGACCGGTGCCGGCGAGGGCCAGGTGCTCGTCGCCGAGCACCAGTGGGCCGGTCGCGGGCGCCTCGACCGGTCGTGGACGTCGCCTTCGGGCGCGGGCCTGACCTTCTCCGTGCTGCTGCGGCCGGCCGTGCCGGCGGGCGCGCTGGGCTGGCTGCCGCTGGTCACCGGCCTGTCACTGGCCTCGACGCTGCGTGAGTTCGCGGGGATACCGGCGGGCCTCAAATGGCCGAACGACGTGCTCGTGGCCGGCGAGAAACTGGCGGGCATCCTCGCCGAGGCCATCCCCGACCGGGAGCGCTCCGGGACGGTCGCGGTGGTCGTCGGCATCGGCCTCAACGTCGACAACGACGTCGACGAGCTGCCGCCGGGGGCCACCAGCGTCGCGTTGCGCCAGCGGCAGGAGTCGCGGCCACTCGTCGGCCGGGGGGAACTGCTCATCGAGCTGCTGCGGGGGCTGGTCAGGGTGTACCGGCGCTGGCTCGTCGAGCCCACCGCCACCGCGGGCGCCTACCGGTCGGTGTGCGACACGCTCGGTCAGCGGGTACGGGTCGAACTGCCCGACGGGTCGGTGCTCACGGGTACCGCGACCGATGTGGACGATCACGGCCGGCTGGTCGTCGACGGGCGGGCGTTCGCCGCCGGGGACGTCGTCCACCTCCGCTGACGTCCCGGCCCGCACGCCCTCGTGCAGAGCCAACGCCGACGTTCTCCGGCGCCGGCATCCTCCGGCGCCACATCACCCGGTCGGCTCACGCGCCCCCGGGCGGAGCTACCGCCTCCTAAGCGGTAGGTTGTGGACGCGTACGAGGCCTGCCCGCGAGCTTCGGGCAGCCGCCCGTCGAGGGGCGCCTGCCATGGCCGTGTGCGGTATGTTTGTTCGCCCCCGTGGCTCCGGTCGTCCGGTGGCGGTGAGACCATCGCGGGGTGGGCTTCCCGGACAACATTCTGACCAGCGACGAACAGGTCGTGTTGCACCTGCATCCGCACTGGATCAGGCTGGCCGGGCCGGCAGCGGCCTTCGTCGTGCTTCTCGGCCTGACCCTCTTCGGCGTGCTGGCCGTCCCGGCGGGCTCGTTCCAGCAGGCCGCCCAGTGGCTGATCGTCGCGGCCGGGGCCGTGCTGCTCTTCTTCGCCAGCCTGCGGCCATGGCTGCGATGGGTCACCACACACTACGTGGTGACGACGGAACGGGTCGTCGTCCGCGAGGGGATCCTCTCCCACTACGGCCGGGACATCCCGTTGCTCCGGCTCAACGACGTCTCGTTCAGCCGTTCCTTCTGGGAGGGGCTGGTGGGATCCGGCACGCTCTCGGTCGAGAGCGGGGGACAACGCGGCCGGCTCGCGCTGGTGCACCTGCCCCAGGCCGAGGAGGTGTACGCCACGCTCTACCGGCTGGCCGAGGAGAACGCGGCGCGGCTGCGCGGCCCCGTCGACGACAGCGGTTACCCCCGCTAGCGGTCATTCTGTCAGTGGTCGTTCCTGTCAGTGGTTTTTCCCGCTGTTTCTCCGGTCGCTCCGGTCGGTTGCGCGGGCTGCTCAGGCCAACGGGTCGAACCCCTTCCACCACTCGAAGAGCGCCGTTGCGTCGGTGCTCTGGGCGGCAAAAGCGGTGAGATCGTTGTCGTAGCTCCAGAAAATCACGTAATTACCGCCGTCGTGAGCGCACAGCAGCGATCCGACGTCCACATTCGGCCGGCTGGTCACGTGCCAGGTTTCAATACTGTTCTTGCCGGTACGGCAGGATCCGTCCTCGGTGATCTGTCTCGACCGGTAGTCGATGTCGTTACGCAGTGAGCCGCTGCTGTAGTAATGGAAGGCGCGTACCGGCGTTCCGTTACTCGACTGGCAGGTCAGGGACGCGTCTATGTCGGAATCCTCGTCGTCCGGGTTACCCGTGCAGCCGGTTATCTCGCTGGGATTCAGCGTCGCCTCCAGGTTGCTCTGGGCGGCGGTGAGGCTGCCGGTGGACCCGCCGCTCGGCGTCGCCGTGGCCGGGGTCGCCGACGGCCGCGCGGACGCCGACGGCGTGGCGCCCGTCGGCCCGGCGGGGATCACCGGCAGGGCCGGGCCGGCGGACGCCCCGCCTCCGGGCCTGTGCGAACCGGTCACGGTCAGCGCGATCACCGGGACGGCGACGGCGACCAGGACCGCGGCGACGATTCCGATGATCAGCCCGGTCCGTCTCGACGCCGGCCGTCCCGGCGGCCCGCCGGCCGGATACGGGCCCGGCTGGTACGGACCGGGCGGATAGCCGCCCGACGGATACCCGCCTGGCGGCGGATAGGAGCCGGGTGGGTAGCCGCCGGGCGGGGGATAGCCACCCGGCGGGGCGAAGCCGCCCTGGGGACTGGCCGGCGGATAGGGGCCCTGGGCGCCGGAGGCGGGCTGCCCGTACGGGTACCTGGCGGTGGGCGCGTACTCGTCGTGTGCTCCGGGCGTGTACGGCCCCCGCGGCCCGGACGGGTACGGCTCCTGTCCCCGGCCCGGATCCGCGTCGGGACCGGCCGCCGCCCGAGCCGGCCCGGTCTCCGGAAGGATGCGGGTCGAGCCGGGGCCGGGAGCAGGCTGCGCCGGGATGCCCCCACC
>NZ_CEVIVC010000087.1:18287-21168 GCF_982290645.1 Protofrankia sp. CiP1_Cm_nod4 | reverse complement strand
CACCTCTCCCGCCTCGACAGCGCCGAGCGGCTGGTCGCTCGGGCCACCGTCCGGGCCCGACATCTTGAAGAAGCCGTCTCAGCCATCGCCTATGGGTATGACGTGCCAACCGGCGAGCCCGCCGCGGCCCCGCCCACACCGGGCGGAACGGATGACGGGCTGCTCCCCCGAATCCCAGCCTCTTGGACGTGGCTGCGGCTGGGGGAGATCGCCGATGTCGTCGGCGGGATCACCAAGGACCTGAAGAAGCAGTCCGACCCCGATTTTCCTGAGGTTCCCTATCTACGGGTGGCGAACGTCCAGCGAGGGTGGCTGGATCTTTCCAAGATTGCGATGATTCGCGTGCCGGCGGCGAAAGCCGCGCAGCTCGCGCTGCGGGCGGGTGACGTTCTCCTGAACGAGGGCGGGGACCGCGACAAGCTGGGGCGCGGGTGGGTCTGGGAGGAGCAGATCCCCGGCGTGATCCACCAGAACCATGTGTTTCGCGCCCGGATTCGCGAGAACATCATTCATCCAAAGCTGCTCTCCTGGTATGCGAACAGTGCCGCCCGCTGGTTCGAGGCCAACGGCAAGCAGAGCGTGAACCTGGCGTCCATCAGCCTGTCGAAAATCAAGCAGCTGCCGGTTCCGGTCCCGCCGCCCGAGGAGCAGGCTGCCATCCTGGAACGCATCGAGGGACAGCTCTCGATGCTCGCTGCCACGGCCAGACTGTCGGAACAGGCGACGAAGAGATCGAAGGCTCTCCGACGTGCGATCCTCGCCCGCGCCTTCAGCGGCGAACTCGTCCCGCAGGATTCGGCTGATGAGCCGGCGTCCGTGTTGTTGGAGCGGATTCGGGCTGAGCGTGAGGCTCAGGGTGCCCGGGGTGGCAAGGGCGGGGTCAGACGTGCCGCCCGTCGTCCTCGCAAACCTGCGGCTACAGTCGATGGGCCGTCGGCCTTTGCGGGCGCGGCGTCCGTCCCCGCTGATGCTGTTCAACAGGAGCTTAAGCTGTGACTCCCGCTTCCCCCGCTCAGGCACATGCGCAGACCAGCTCGCTGGTCGCGAAGCTGTGGAACTACTGCAACGTGCTGCGGGACAGCGGGCTGTCCACCATCGAGTACGTCGAGCAGCTGTCCTATCTGCTCTTCCTCAAGATGGCCGACGAGATCGCCAGTGACCCGTTCACCGAGGAGGAGGCCCGGCCGGTCGTCCCGGCCGCGTTCGACTGGCAGGCGCTCGCCCGGCTCAAGGGCGTCGACCTGGAGGTCCACTACCGGCGGACCCTGGAGGCGCTGGCGAGGAACGCCGGCACCACCCTCGGCACGATCTTCGCCAAGGCGCAGAACCGGATCACCGAGCCCGCGCTGCTGGAGAGGCTCGTCATCGACCTGATCGGCCGGGAGGAGTGGACGATCCAGGGCACCGACCTCAAGGGCGACGCCTACGAGGGCCTGCTCGCCAAGGGCGCCGAGGACACCAAGACCGGCGCCGGCCAGTACTTCACCCCCCGCGCCCTCATCGACGCCATGGTCGACGTCACCCAGCCGACCCCCACCGACACGATCACCGACCCGGCCTGCGGCACCGGCGGCTTCCTCATCGCCGCCCACCACTACATCCGCACCCACCACATGGACGACATCTCCCGCGAGGACCGGCTCTCCCTCGGCGCGGGAAAGATCTGGGGCACCGAACTCGTCACCGGGACCGCCCGGCTCGCCGCGATGAACATGCTGCTGCACGGCATCGGTGACGCCGACGGCCCATCCCTGATCACCGTCTCCGACGCGCTCGCCGAGCAGCCCCGCCGGCACGCCTCGCTGGTGCTGGCCAACCCGCCGTTCGGGAAGAAGTCCGCGATCACCGTCGTCGGCACCGACGGCCGGGCCGAACGCGAGGACATCTCCTACGAGCGAGCCGACTTCCGCGCCACCACCACCAACAAACAGCTCAACTTCCTCCAGCACATCATGTCGCTGCTGGCGATGAACGGCCGGGCCGCCGTCGTCCTGCCCGACAACGTGCTGTTCGAGGGCGGCGCCGGGGAGAGGGTCCGCCGCCGGCTGCTCGAGGAGTTCGACCTGCACACCCTCCTGCGCCTGCCCACCGGCATCTTCTACGCCGGCGGGGTGAAGGCCAACGTCCTGTTCTTCGAGAAGAAGCCGCCCCGCGGCGGCGGCGGCCACAACACCTCGAAGCTGTGGGTGTACGACTTCCGCACCGGCAGGCACTTCACACTCAAACAGCGCCCGCTGCGCCGCGCGGACCTCGACGACTTCGTCGAGGCCTACCTGCCCGGCAAGCCCCACGACGAGCGGGTCGAGTCCGAGCGTTTCCGCGCCTTCGACCACGCCGACCTGATCGCCCGCGACAAGGTCAACCTCGACATCACCTGGCTGAAGGACCCCGCCCTCGACGACGCCGACAGCCTGCTGCCCCCCGAGCTGATCGCCCGTGAGATCGTCGAGGACCTCCAGGCCGCCCTCGCCGAGTTCACCGCCCTCGCCGACTCCCTCGGCGGCGAAACCCCCTGAACGCGCCCCGCGGGGCACACTCCTCGGCTGGACTCTGGACTGTCGTGGGCTGGGTCGTCGCCATCGCGCCTGCCGTCGACCAGCATCCGCCGGCCACGTATCCACCCGGGCCGCCGCCGCCCGGTCAGTATCCACCGGGCGCGTACCCGTCCGGGTCGCCGGCACGGCACCAGCGGGCGTTGCGGGCGGTGGCGTGCGGAACGCGGCGCCGGGCCCCGCAGGCGGCGCACCCGGGAGCGTCACTGTCGATCAGGCTTTCCACGGCTGACGGCGCGTCACCGGTGCCATGCATGATCGCAAAATTCGCGGTTCGCTAGCCTTCATTCCGTATACCGCGCCCGCCGGGGAAGCAGGACGCCGGAGTT
>NZ_CEVIVC010000087.1:15841-17883 GCF_982290645.1 Protofrankia sp. CiP1_Cm_nod4 | reverse complement strand
GACCCGGAGTGGTCGGAGCTGCTCGACGAGGCGATCGGCGTGTGGAGCAAGCCCGGTTTCGACAGCCTGATCTCGGTTCCCCGCCTGCGGTTCGAGCCCTTCGGCTACCAGCTGCGGACAGCGGGCACCGTCCTGCGGCGCATGCACGGGCGCGCCATCCTCGCGGACGAGGTGGGCCTCGGAAAGACCATCGAGGCCGGCCTGATCCTCTCCGAGCTGCGGATGCGGGCACTCGCGTCCACCGCTCTGGTGGTCGCTCCGGCCGGGCTGGTCGACCAGTGGCGCGAGGAGCTCGACCGCAAGTTCGCGCTGCCGTCCGTCGTGGCGCGCGCGGGCATGTCCCTGGCGGACGTCGGTGCCGCCGACCGGCCGGTGGTTCTCGCCTCGCTCGCGACGGCGCGGCGGGACCCGCTGCGCACCGCGCTGACCGGGCGCGACTGGGACCTGGTGATCATCGACGAGGCGCACCGGGTCCGTAGCCCGCGCACCGCGTCGGGCCGGCTGGCCCGGGCCCTGCGCGCCCGCTACCTGCTGCTGCTGTCGGCGACACCGGTCGAGAACCGGCTCGAGGATCTCTTTGAGCTGGTCAGCCTGGTCTCGCCGGGCCTGCTCGGGACCGCGGCGGAGTTCCGCCGCCGGCACGGGAACGCGGCACCAGGCGCCACCGGTCCGGCGCACGACGCCCCGACGGCCGCACGGGTGCACAATGTCGCGCAGGTGCACAATGTCGCCGAGCTGCGGGCGCGGACCCGTCAGGTGATGGTCCGGCACCGGCGCAGCGAGGTCGAGGTACTCCTCCCGCAGCGGCTGGCCGAAACCGTTCTGATCACCCCCGACGCCCCGGAGGCCGCGCTCTACGCGGCCGTCGCGGCGCGGATCCGCCGCGAGGCCCGGGGCGCGGCGCCGTCCCGGCTTCTCACGCTTCGCGGTCTGGCCCACCACGCCGGATCGTCACCGGCTGCGCTCGCCCCGACACTCGCGAAGGCCGGCTGGCCCGACCTCGCCGCCCAGGCCGGCGAGATAGGGGTCACCCGCAAGACCCGGACCCTCATCGACCTGCTGCGCCGCCGTCTCGCCAGCGACGAGAAGGTCGTCGTGTTCACCGCGTTCCGGCCGACGCTGGAGACGGCCCGGGCCGCGCTCGTCGAGGCCGGCATAGCGGCGGCCGTCTATCACGGCAGCCTGGCCCGGGCCGACAAGGAACGGGTGATCGGCCGCTTCCGTGACGAGGTGCCCGTCCTGCTCACCACCGAATCCGCCGGTGAGGGCCGTAACATGCAGTTCTGCCACGTCATGGTGAACCTCGACCTGCCGTGGAACCCGATGCGGATCGAACAACGCCTCGGCCGCCTGCACCGGGTCGGCCAGACCCATGACGTCGTACTGACCAACCTCGTCGGACGCGGAACGATCGAGGAACGGATCCTGCGCGTCCTCGAGACGAAAATCAATCTTTTCGAACTGGTCGTCGGTGAGCTCGACATGATTCTCGGCCGCATCGACGACGAGACGGATTTCGCCGACCAGGTGTTCGACGCCTACGTCACGGCGGCGGACGACAGCGAGTTCGACGCGCGGATGGAGGAGCTCGGCGACGCTCTCGCCCGGGCCCGGGTCGACTACCTCGCCAGCCGGGCCGCCATCGACGACCTCGCCGGTGGCGAGGAACAGGAGTAGTTCCCATGCCGGTCACCGATCCCGCCCTGCGCTTCTGGCTGCGCTACGCCACGCGGGAAGGGGCGTTGTGGGAGGAAGGCGCCCAGGCCAGCCTCGTCGTTCTCCCGCAGCGCCTGGCCGGTGCGTTCAGCCTCCCGGAGGAGGTCCTCGTCACCAGCGACCCCGAGGTCGCGCGCGAGGACGGGGCCACCCTCATCGCACCCGGCCATCCGGCGCTGGACCAGGCCGCCGACGCCATCCTGACCACCGGGGACGCCGGTCGGCTCACGCTGGCGTGGCCCGCCCGCGTCCCGCCGGGCGCCGACACCCTGCTCGCGCACGCCCGCGACCGCTTCCCGGTCGACCATGGCCGTCTCGACGCCGCC
>NZ_CEVIVC010000087.1:15071-15781 GCF_982290645.1 Protofrankia sp. CiP1_Cm_nod4 | reverse complement strand
GCGGGTCGGCGCGCTCGTCCACTTCGACGTGTCGATGGAGAGCAGCTTCCAGGAGCGGATGGACTGCTGGGTGGACGGCCGCTCCGGCCTTGAGATCGCCGACGGCGTGTGGCGTGCGCTGGCCGCCCAGTCCCCGGAGGCGGACGACACGCCCGCCGCCAGTCGTCCCATCGCCCTTCCGCCGGACCTGGCCCGAGCGGTCCGCGAGGCATACCGGCTGATCGATGCTCGAGCGGCCGTACGGTCAGCGGTGATCGCCAAGGACGCGGAGGACGAGCGCGCCGCCGAGATCCGGCGTGTGGAGCGCTACTACTCCGACGCGCTCGCCTCGATCGCCCGCCGGCGTGCCACCGCCGGCGCCGACCGGGTCGCCATGCTCGACGCCCGGGCCGAGGCTACCCGGGCCGAACGGGTGCGCCGGCTGGCCGAGATCGAGGACAAGCATCGCTCGCACATCGACATCCGGCCGATTCGGCTGCACGTGGTCGAGGCGCCGGCGCTGGAGCTCCCGGTGGACGTGCTGCGCGGACCACGCCGTTATCCCCTGCTCCTGCACTGGATGCTCGGGGCGTCCACTTTCGCGCGCGTACGTTGCCCGTCGTGCGGCGAGCCGGCTCCGCTGGTCGCCGCCA
This sequence comes from Protofrankia sp. CiP1_Cm_nod4, assembly GCF_982290645.1. Taxonomy (NCBI): domain Bacteria; kingdom Bacillati; phylum Actinomycetota; class Actinomycetes; order Frankiales; family Frankiaceae; genus Protofrankia; species Protofrankia sp. CiP1_Cm_nod4. The sequence goes on along the minus strand of NZ_CEVIVC010000087.1, from coordinate 15,149 downwards.
AGGACCGGCTCGGCTGCGAACGCTGCCTCCCCTCGCGCGTGCCGGCACACCACCCGCCGCAGCCCCCGGCCCCGGCAT
>NZ_CEVIVC010000087.1:0-14814 GCF_982290645.1 Protofrankia sp. CiP1_Cm_nod4 | reverse complement strand
GCATCGGCCCCGGCCCCGGCCCCGGCGTCGGCATCGCGGGGAAACGGCGCGTTGCGGACGGCACCCGTGGCGGCACCCGGGACAGCTCCCCCAGCAGCCCGGGCCGCGAAGCAGCCCCCGGCAGCCCCGCCGTCCACAGCACGGCCATCCGTCACTCGCCCGTCAGCCGGACAGCCGTCGGCCACACAGCCGTCGGTGGCCCAGCGATCGGCGGCGCGCCACGGAACGCCGGCCATCCGCGTCGACGGCGGCGACTTCACCGCCAGGCTGTGGCGCGCGGTAGCGACGGCCGACCGCGCAACGGTGCGCACGCTCGTCGCGCCGGAGTCCCCGCTGGGCGCCGCCATCCGGCTGTTCGGGCCGCTCGGCGCCCTGTACGCGGCGGAGATCCCGCCAGGTGAGATCCCCACGGAGATGAGCGTGGACCACCTGCCGACGATGCCAGAAGTGCCTGAGGTGACCACCGGCGTCCTGCGCACAGCACACCGCCAGTACACCTACTCGCTGCGCTGGGGCCTCGAGGGACGACGGCCTGTCGCGTACGAGGTCCTGCCGTACTTCGGCGCCGCGGCGGGCCCGCGGCTGCTGGGCACAGGCCGCTGGGGGGAAACGCGTCAGCCATCCTCGCGGGTGCCGTCCCCGATCGGAGAGCTGGATCCGGTGGCGGCGGCGATCTGGCGGACGACGCTGCCGGCGACCGGCCTCGCCCTGGCCCTGCGCTGCCTCGCGGCGTGGTGGCGGGCGGGCGAGCTGCCCGCCCTCGCGCCCTGCCCCGCGCCGGTGGTGGCCGCGGCGGTCACCCGCATGGTGAGCTGGCGGTCAGGGCTGCGCAGCTCCACCGACGTCGTGGCGGCGGGCTTCGGCGTGGAACCGGACCGGGTACGCAACGCCGAACGGCCCCTGCAGCGAACGCTCCAGCTCAGCAGGCTCCAGACCTGGTGATCTCCCGAAGTCGGCCTCGCCGGCAACGGTGTCAGGTCCGGCGGTTGCGCTGCCCGCGGCGGGTAACGTGGCGTATATGGCGACGCCGCGGGCTTCCGACTGGTCGTGGCTGCGCGCCGCGGCACAGGCGCCCGAGATGACCCTCGAACTCTACGAGGAGCTCCCTGAAGACCTTGCCGGACGGATCGAGGTCTCGGACGGGACGATCGTCGTCTGCCACTCGCCCAGCGACAGACGCCTGGCAGTCCAGCATGCCCTGCTCAACGCACTCGCCGAGGCCGCCCGCAAACACGACCAGCGCACGGGAACCTGTCACCGGGTCCGCGCTGACATCGACGTCCTGCTCACCGAGGTGCCGTTCCACTTCCGCCGCCCGGACCTGACGCTCTTCCGATGCCTCGACGACTCACGCCGGGGACGGTGGCAAGGCAAGCCAACCGCCGCCGACGCGCTGATCGTCATCGAGATCGTGTCACCCGGCTCCGTCTCCGACGATCTGCTCGTCAAGCGGGTCCGCTACGCCCGGGCGGGCATCGGCTTCTACTGGATCATCCGGCTCGCCCGGAACGACGGCCCTGCCGTGTCCGTCGAGATGCTCCGCCTGACATCGGACGGCACCTACGCGATGGAGCAGGTCACCTTCCGGAAAAAGGACATCCTGGCCATCGACGCCCTCGACCCCGTCGAGGTCACCGTCGCATGGGACCAACTGGACGAGTGGCTCTAGCCAGCGGCGGAACTTCGCCCGTGCCCGTGCCCGCCCAGCTCGGCAGGACCCTCGACACCTGCCGCCGGCAGATGGCTACCGCGCTGGTCGCCGCGTGGCCATGACCTACCGCGAGACCAGTTGGCGGACAGGGTACTCGCCCGGTTCCGGGTCCGATTCAGCCATCGACCGGCTCGGGAACGTCGACGAAGTCGTCGCCGCCGGGCCTACCGTTGTGTATCGCGCGACGGAGCGGGTCACGCATCGCAGCGGCGGTAGTCTGCCAGGCACGCAGGGTTTCACGCAGTGGTTCCGGATCGGCCTGTGCCACGGTGAGCGCCAGCGAATCGCGTAGTTCCTCCAGCGCCTTGAGTCGATCATCGACGTCGAACTCCGCCAGCCAGGCCAACGAACCCAGGGCCGCAGGAGTGATCTTGATGCCGGATGCCAGCGCCGCCTCTGCCGCGAACAACTGAACGGCCACAGCGGACGCCTCGGTCAGGGCCGCGACACGACGTGCCGTGAGCATCACGAGCACGGCACCATCGGTGTCACGCGGTGACGCCTCGCCGTGCTTCGCGGCATCCAGGAACTCACGACGGCGAGCACCAGCCAGATCGCTCACCTGAAACATCAGGGTCATGCCATGATTCGCATATGATCGTGGCAGCATCCGTAATCCGATGGACAGGCCGGTGGGTCGGGCCGCTCAGGATCTGGCTGACTGTCACCCGGCGCGGCCCTCGAGCCACCTCCAGGCATGATCGCGAGCCGCCCTCTCGAGGATCGAACTCGTGCATCAGAGCGGTCATCAACGCTCAGGGTGCGATGAGGTCGACTTTCGGGAAGTAGGTCCGGTACCGGGCGGCGTCGCGGGTCAACAGCCGGTAGCCGGCAACCGCGGCGTGTGCGCCGATCAGGAAATCCGGGAGGGGCGACGTCCTCGTCCCGCTCCGACGGCGGTAACGCGTGTATGCCTTGCCGGCGAGGAAGGCCGCCGGATACGGAAGAACATCGCGTCGGAACACCTCTGGCCGGAGCGTGTCATCGAGCTCCTCGATCCGCGGATAGCGGACGGAGACCTCCGCGTAGATCACGGGATTGATGACGAGCTGTGCTTCGTCCGCGGCCGCCGCGACCGCGGACGCTGACCAGTCGCCCCACCGGGGGTCGTCACTAAGCAGGTCGAGCAGCACGTTGCTGTCGACCAGGACGGGCGTCACTCGCCGCGGGTCAGTGCCATGATCTCATCGGTGGACATGCCCGGCGGGGCCGTGCCGCGAAGCTGACGCACGATGCGCCGGCCACGCCCGCCACCCGGCCCCGGCTCCACCCGCACGATGTGGACGCCATCGTCATCGAAAACGATCTCGATCTCACTGCCTGGGAGGAGACCGGCCTTCTCCCGGATCTCCACGGGAATCGTCACCTGCCCCTTGGACGTGATCCGCATCGATGCCTCCTACTTCTCAAAGTAAGAGTATTACCCCGCCGTCAGCCAGGCGACAGAACCCGCGGCCGGTGACAGCGTGCACACAGCCATGCAGACGGACGGCCAACCAGCGCCCCCAGGGATCCACACCCCCTTCAGCGGAATGAGTGTGTAAGTGGCTGGCGCAGCAGCCACTTACACACTCATTATCATGATCCTCTTCTTCGCTTCGGGATGGGCGAAGGGGAGCAACGTCGGCCCGGAGCGGAGCGGCCGGGTGGTGCTCGGTCCGAGCGGCACCCGGCGCGCCGCGACGCCGCCGGCCCCCGCCGCTCGGGCTCCGTCACGCCGAGCGATCGCGGTCAGCCGGGATAGGGTGCCTCGGCGCGCGCCTTCCGGAGTGCGGCCGCCCACCAGGCGAGCTGGTTGAACATCGCCTTGGCATAGACGGGCGCTTCCGGGTCGGCCGGCCGGCCCGCGTCCCAGGTCACGAAATAGTTCGGGAATGCCAGACGGTCACGAATGGTCACCGCGTGCAGCTCGCTGAGGACGTTCTCCAGGTGCAGGACCGCGTGCCGACCGCCCGACGCGCCCCCGTAGCTGACGAACGCCACCGGCTTCGCGGTCCACTGCGTGAAGTGCCAGTCGATGGCAGCCTTCAGCGACGCTGGGTAACTATGATTGTACTCGGGAGTGACGAAGACGAACGCGTCGGCCGCGTCGAGCCGCGCGGTCAGGGTCGCCATACCCGCCGGCCGCGGGTACGAGGCCCCGGCGTACTTCGGCGACTCGGCGGGCAGGGACAGCGGGATCTCGAACTCGGCGAGGTCGACCACCGCCACGTCGAAACCCCCGTGCGCGGCGGCCTGTTCGGCGGCCCACGCGGCCACGACCGGGCCGAACCTTCCCTCCCGCACACTGCCGACGACGATGACGAGTCTGCTGGTTCCGCTCATGGTCACAACGGTCGGCCACGCCGTCCCGGGCCGCCAGACCGGGCACAGGCTGGCCCTGGCAGGGCCACCATCGCACCAGGTGCACGATGGCCCCGGTTCGTACACTGGGCCGTGTGAGTACGCCGCTGGGTGACTTTCTCCGAGCCAGGCGCGATGCTACCCGACCCGAGACGCTCGGCCTGCCGGCGGGCTCCCGTCGCCGTGTCCCGGGATTACGGCGGTCGGAGCTGGCGACGCTCGCCGGCATCAGCGTCGAGTACCTGGTCCGGATCGAGCAGGGCAGCGACCGCAACCCGTCGCCCGCGGTCGTCAACGCGCTCGCCGACGCGCTGCGCCTCGACGTCACCGAGCGGGAACACCTGCGGTACCTGACAAAGATCGGCAGCGGTGTGTGCAGGGGCCCGCTCGCCCAGCCCCGACCGGACGTCAGGCCGGCGGTACTCAGGCTGCTCGTCCAGTTCGAACCAGGAATCGCGTTCATCACCAACCGGCTGGGCGACGTTCTCGCCTACACCGACGGCTTCGACCTGCTCGCCCGGCCGTCGGGGCTACTCGACTCGGACAGCCCCAGTCTCACCCGCTTCGTGTTCACCGACAGGCGCGCCCGCGAGGTCTTCCCGGACTGGGACCACGTCGCTGACGAGCGGGCCTTCGACCTGTGGCTCGGCCCGTCCGCCGAACGCTCCGCCCAGTTCAGGGCGGAGCTCGGCGCCATCGCCGGCGACGACTTCACCCGGCGGCTGAACCAGTACGCGCTGCCGTCGCGCGGCGTCCTGCGGTGGGCCCATCCGACGGTCGGTGAGCTGCGGTTCGACCGTGAGACGATGGAGCTTCCGCCCACCGACGCCCAGCAGATGGTGGTGTTCCTTCCCGCCGACGCCGCGACCGCCGACGCGTTGGACCGGCTGCGCGCAAGGCGCGGCGCCACCCTGCGCGCCGTCAACTAAGAACCTACGCGCCGTCAACCGAGAACGACCCCGGCCCTTCGACACCCCGTCCCGCTTCAGTGCCTGGGCGTTCGACCACCTCGAAGGTGAGACCACCGAGCTTGTTGCGCCAGGCCCGGACACACCCGGCTGCCGGCAGCCATCGCCGCGACCGCGCCGGGCGTCGGCACGGCGTCATCGCGGGACGAACTGGCAACCAGGTGTGGGCGCTCATGGCGAGGGCGCGACCGAGCAGGAGGCATGGGACGACCTCCGCGAGGCGCTCGTCGGCCTGGCGGCGTCCGGCTCGGACAGTCTCGCGTCACCCGGCATTCTGGTGAGTACCGAGTAGGTCTCCGCGAGAGCGTGCCCACTCAGCGTGAGCTCCTGCCCGGCCCACCATCGCACCACGTCCACGTGATGCGTATGCGAGCGCACCAGGAGGGGAACCGCGACACTCGTGTCGACCGCAGTGGTCACCGGCGGCCCGCGTCGATGAGGCCGAACAGGATGTCGTCATCGACAGGCGTGTCGCCGGCCGACACGAGCACGCCGTTCTCCTCAACGAGGCGCGCGGTCCTGCCGGCCGGCACGACCTGCACTCAAGCGCCGTAGGGCGAGATGTCCACCCTCGTACCCGGGAGCAGGCCCAGCGTGTCACGGATGGACTTGGGCAGCACGATCCGGCCAGCCTGATCGATAACAGCCTCCATGGGAAAACGATACCAACGCGATCCCAGCCGCCGTGGGGAGCCGGCGTGCTGAAGCGTGACACCGCTCCTACCGCCTGCCGACCGGCGTCTGTCGCCCGCCCCGCCAGGATCACGCGGGCGCTGCACTCCTGCCCGGCCGCGGCCTGCGCGTGAGCCCCTTGCCACTAGTCCCGGATGACGTCCTCGACAGTGGTCGCCGTGGCCGCGCGGCGAAGCCACAGGTCGAGCTGACCGGTGTCGACGCTGGCCAGGATTCGCTCCCGAATCGCGGCAGGCACCGGCACGCCGCGGCTCTCGAGGACCAGCAGCACCGACCGTGCCTCACCACGTGCCTCACCACGTGCCTCACCACGTGCCTCACCGCGTGCCTCGCCGCGTGCCTCAGCCCGGGCGTCGACCTCGTTCAGCATGTCGTCGTAGTAGCGCTTTCCGACGGCCGTGGTCATCAGGAACTCCTCCCATCGGGCCCGGGCCGCCGCGGTCAGCCTGGCCACCGTCACATTATGATAAAAGATCTTCGCGTCCGGCGCCAACGTGAGCAGCGCAGCCAGCAGCGCCGGGAATATCAGATCGACGTCGGCATCGGCGAGATGGCACATCGCGGAGAGCAGCATCCGCGCCGGCCAGGCGGCCGCCAGCTCCTCATCGACGATCGCCGGCACGTTGGCGGGCTTGACGGACCGCGGTCGAAGCTGCGCGCCGCTGACGGTGTCCTGCGCGATCTGCCTGCTGTACCAGTCCGCGACGGCCGGATCGGGGAAGAAGACCACAAGTGAGGCCTTGATCCCGAACTCCCGCTCGAGGTGCCCGATATAGAGCTTCCAGGAAGCGAGTTTCTCCGGATTCCGGCCGCGCTGCACCTCGAAGACGACAGCGCGCAGCGGCTTGCCGTCGGGCCCGTAGAGCAGCACCATGGCGTCCGCCTGGTAGGTCCGCGGGCGGACGTTCGGGTCATACAGCCGCGCATGGTCGAAGGCCGGGGTGTCGTCGCCGAGCAGCGTCTGTACCCAGTCGGGCAGGGACGGATCGAGCCGGACCAGTTCGATCGGCGTCTCGTGGGCCGGGGAAGGCATACCGGACATGATGCCCACCGGATCCGACAGATCAGGGCCGGAACGAGGCCGGCGCAGTGGGCCGGTGTGGTCTGGCCGGTAGGACTGTTCGAACCAGGAATCGCGTTCGTCACCAACCGGCTGGGCGACGTTCTCGCCTATCCCGACGGCTTCGGCCTGCTCGCCCGGCCCTCGGGACTACTCGATTCGGACAGCCCCAGCCTCACCCGCAACGTGCTCACCCTGCTCTTCCGCGACCGCCTGGTACGTGATCACGGCGCGAAGGCAGCCTTCCCTCCGCCATCGATCAGCACCTGGACGCCGCGCCGTTCCCGGGCCGGCTCGCCCGGAACGCCGGTGAGGTACTGGCATCGACTGTCAACAGGGCCGGAGGCAGGGGGCAGTCCACCGCTCCGACGATCAGGTCATTGAGCCCTCCGACACGCCGCGCGCCGTGTTAACAGTTTTCGCGCACTTCAGTGCGCTTGACCGCAGTCGGGTGCGGACTCTGGTCCTGCGATGTCAGGATCAGGCGGGTACGAGATATTTGATCTTGATGTAACAGCAAACAGGCACGCGGCGTGAAGGTCCAGATTGGAAGCGCAACGGCCGGGTAAAATACCGTGCCCCGGGCGGCATGCAGAGCAGAGGTGGACCGGGAGCCTTCGAAGCTGGACGGTACAGCAGCAGCCGTCGGGTCGCAAGCAGCTCGCCGGCTCCCGGCTGCTTGGGGTTCGGCGCGGGCTGCTCACCTATCCGGCGTGGCCGCGGCGGCGATGAGGCGCTGCCAAGTGGCGCGTAGCCACGTTCGGTACTGGTCGGTGGTCCAGCCGAGGGTTTCGCGGACCAGCAGATAAGTGTTGGCGTGCGCGAGCACGCCGGCGGTGTCACACAGCCAGTCGAGGTCGACGCCGGCGGGAAGTAGTCCGTCGTCGCGCAGCGCGGTGAAGAAAGAGCGCATCGAGTCTCGGGTCGCCGCGCGTCCGGCGCGGGCCGCGGCGGCGATGACGGGCTCGAGAGGTTCGGCCTGCTGCGCGACGGCGAACACGTCGCCGGCGCGGGCCATGAGCGCGGCGCTGCCGTCAGCGAGCAGGCCGATCCGTTCGTCGACGGTGGGCGCGACGAGCGCGGCCTGGTACCACTCACGGCTCTGCACGTCGAGGTCCTGAGTGTCACCGACGATGGCCACGTCGACGACGCGCCGCAGGAGATCGGCCTTGGTTCCGAAGCGCACGTAGACCGTGCGAGGCGCGACGCGGGCGGCGTCGGCGACCGCGGTGAGAGTGGTGGCCGCGTACCCGTCGCGGACGAACAGCTCGTGGGCGGCGGCCAGGATCCGCTCCTCGGTCTCCGCGACCCGGGCCGCCCGCAGGCCCTTGACATCACTCATCATACGATGCAGTCTAACTGCAATACAGTTGGACTGCATTTTTGCATCTGCGCTATACACAACTCGGGGGTCCGCCGTGACGAACACTGTCGCGCCAGAGCTCGACGGGGTGCATCACGTCAAGCTCCCGGTGAGCGACCTGGACCGCTCGCGTACCTGGTACGAGAGCCGTCTGGGCTACGAGATCAGCACCGAGTTCGTCGAGAACGGCGTCCTGATGGGGGTGGTCATGGTGCACCCCAATGGCGGGCCGGCCTTCGGCCTGCGGCTGGACCCGGAGCGAGCCGCCCGCGCGGCGGGCTTCGACTACTTCTCGATCGGTGTGCCGACCAGGGCGGCCCTCGAGGCGCTCGCGCGGCGGCTCACAGCACTGGGCGAAGCCCATGCCGGCGTGCACTTCGCCACGATCGGCTGGATTCTGCCCGGTGCTCATGACCCGGACGGTCACGAGGTCCGCTTCTACACCACCCAGGCGCACACCGACTGGACCGATCCCGAGATCGCCACCGTCGACGACGCGATCGCGACCGCCGCTCGCCGCGAGCAGGACCACCGGTCCGACCAGGCGTCCGCGTAGTAGCGGCCGTCCCTCTGCTGGCCGCCGCCCGGCTGTCGGCTGAACCCGCACATCCCAAAGCAGGAGCAACCGATGACAACCACCGGGCCGCACCGGGCCCCGGTCGAGGCCGCGATGAACGTCGTCCTCGTCGTCGACGAGCTCGACCGGCTCGACCCGGCCACCGACACCAGCGTCGGGCTCATGCACGCGGCCCAGGACCGCGGCGCCGCCGTGCGGGTCAACCCCCTCGAACTGGTGGAGGCACGGACCTACATCACCGCCGTGGGCCTCGGCCTGTTCAGTTATGTCTGGCACACCCGCGACGGCGATCGAGCGCCTGTCGGTGGAAACACTCCCGGTTCGGGCACACCCTCATGTTCGGGCTGGCCGTCGGCACCGCCAATGCCGCCCTGTTCCTGGCTATCGCACGCCTGCCGGTCGCCATGGCCATCGTGCTACAGAACATGGCGCCCGCTCTCGTCGTCCTGTGGTCGCTGCTGACTCATCGCAGACGGCCAGCCGCGACAGTGCCGATCGCACTGGCCGCGATGATCATCGGGGTGGCGTTCGTCGTAGACCTACCGGCAGCCGGAACCGGCCAGATCAGTCTGACCGGCCTCGCCTACGGCCTGCTTACCGCCGTCGCCGTCGCGTCGTTCTCCATCCTCGGCCCCTGAGTTCCGCGGGTCCGTCGGATCTCGATTGAGCGCAGGGACAGCTCGGGGCTGGTTTTTTCGGCGTGGTCCAGGGCTTCGCCGCAGAGCGGGACGGGGACGTTTCGGACCACCGCGACGGACGCGGTGGCTGTTGCGGCGCCGGTCGGTCCCTGCCAGGCCAGCTCCACCGTTGCCAGTCGGCCGCTGGCTGCGACCTCGGTGCGGGAGGCGGTGAGCTCGTGGTCGAGCCAGCCCCAGCCGAAACGCTCGAACAGCTCCCGCTCGGCCACCTGCCCCCACTGGTCGAGCGCGGTGCTCCCCCGGTACCGTCCGCGCAGCTCGGCGGGGGTGTTGGCGCGCCGCACGATCCCGTCGAGGGCCGGGGCGTCAAGGAAGCCCCAGGCCCGCCCGTCCGGGAAGGTGAAACCGGTCGGGGCGAACCGGTGGCCGCCGGTGTGGCTGCACCGCCGGACCCGCACGCCGGGCCAGGAGGATCTCACCTCGAGGTGCAGGCGGGCGCCGGCCCGGCCGCAGCAGCGGTCCCGCCGGCCATGGCCGCACAGCAGGATCTCGGCGGGAGCCGGCCGGGCCGGCGGCCACTCGTCGGCGTCGTCCCGGCCTCGGCCGAGCCTCGGGTCGGCGCCGGGCTCGGCACCATGGCCAGGGCCCGGACGCACACCGAGGCCGCGGCCACCATTCCGATCATGATTTCGGACGGCATCGAGGCCGGGGCCGCGGTCACGGTCGAGGAGGCCGAGGATGCCCTCGGTGAGGCGCTCCCGGGGGACGATGTGGTCGCTGCCCTGGAGACCGTTGGAGTTCCGGCGGCGCCACAGTGTGACTCGGACGCCGCGCCGTCCTCCGCCACGATCAGTACCGTTGCCCGCTTCGCCCCTGTCCGCTTCCGCCGTGGTCGCGGCCCGGCTGCCGGCGGCCGTGGCGGGGCCGTCGGCCGGTGCGACGGCGAGCAGCCGGGCACCGCGCGGCAGGCCGGGCACGACGTCGGCGAGGGCCGGTATGTCGCCGACGTCCCGCGGCCACGGTGGCGGCGTCTCGACGAGCAGGAAGGTGTCGCACTCCAGGGCGGAGCCGATCGGGTCGACACCCTGCTCCCACGTCCACTCGGCGCAGCGCACCGACAGCGCCGAGGACGCCGTCCCGGCGTTGATCACCGTGTGTCCTGCCCCTGCTGCATCTGTGACCTCCGACGACGCTGACGGTGGCACGAACGCGGTACGGCCGCGCCGCTGCCGACTCGCCAGCCGCCCTGGCCCGGCGGGCCCGGCAGGCCATGAGGACGCTGTATCAGCCGCCTCCGGACGAACGGGCCCACCGGTCACCTGGGCGGCGCTGCCACCCGCCCGGCCACCGTACCCGCCGCAACGCCCCTGCCGGGCTTCCTGTCAGGAGCCCGCCGCCTGGGTGGGCACCGGCACACCGGTCGACGGTGTCGTTGTGACCAGCGGCACGACCGGTGGCGGTGGCGGTTGCTCGGTCTGGACGGGCAGTGGCTGGACGGGCGGTGGCTGGATGGGCGGGCCGGTCCGCGGTGGCGACGGCCGTGCCGTGACGCCGGTCGTCGCCACCGCCGTCGGCCGGGTGACGTGGGGCGGGAGCATCTGGGGCACCGGCGGCAGGGAGCGTGACCCGCCACCAACGGCAGGCACACCGGCGGTGATCAGCTCGTCGTCGAGCGCCGCGGGCGGCCCGGCCGCGGCGCCCACCGGCGCGGACGGCGGGGCGGCCGAGGTGGGTGGCGCGGCGCCGGGGAGCGGCCCCGCAGGGGTGGACGGGGTGGCACGCGGCGGGGCAACGGCGCTGAGCACCGCTGCCTGGTCGTTCGCACCGCCGCTCCGCCCACCCCCGATGGCATACAGATACAGGGAGCAGCCGATCAGCGCGGCCCCGAGGATCCCGGCGCTGGTCCCCAGCCACGGTTTCGCCCACAGCCGGGCCCCCCAGCCGGACGCGCGCCGCCGGCTGCTCATGCGGACCCCCACCCGCTCCGCCGCCCGCTCTCGCGCCCGCCGCTCCGGCCGCACACGGCCGTCGGCTGCCGAGCGGAACACGAAGCCGTGGTCACCGCGTCCGGAATCTGTACGCCGAGAAGATAGCTGCCCCACACCAGGTACGACGAGTCCGGACCCGCCCGGGTTGCAATCCCACGCCCTACTCCGAGACCAGAACCGCAGGTTGTCCGGGACGTCGTTACGGTTTCGTTGCAAATCCCCGCGCTACCCCGGAAGACCTGGCTCCCCCAGCACCTGAAAGGTCATCCCGACAACACACGTTCATATCAACGTCGACCGGACATATCCCCCACCGAAGACCTTCAGATCACGAGAACGAGGAAACAAGCGGTCGTTATGGCAGCCGTTTACGTACTCATTCTCATGATCGAATATTCTCGCGGCCGAGAACCGTACGGTGGATGAGAGCTGGGCTGCTGGGCCGGGCAGCACGAGAAGCCGAGCGTGCCGCCGCGGCCCTGACGGCTGACGGCTGAGCCGCCCGAGCGACCAACGGCCGAACCCTGCGGCTATCGACCGCCGAAGAGACCGCCGCGACCGCCCTGGTTGCCGAACAGGCCGCCGAGCGCTCCGCCGAGGCCACCGTCGCCGTGCCCTCCGTGCCCTCCGTGCCCCGGTGGGCCGCCGCGGTGGCCCTGGAGCTGGTTGCCGGCGAAACCGGCTTCGCCGAGCCCGAAGTGCCCGGCGAGGCCGGCGTTGGCGAGCGCGTTGTACGGCGGCAGCAGCTCGCAGGGCTGGACGATGACGTACCCGTCCCCGGAGAACTGCATCTGCCAGCTCTCCCCGGTGTTGCCGCGCGGCCGCCACACCGAGGACGAGGTGACCGCCGCCTGCATCGACACCTGCAGGCTCGACGACCAGCCGACCACCGCGTCGGCGTCCGCGAAGTAGTAGTTCTGCGGGGTGACGTGCATGACCAGCGGGGCGCCCGACGTCACGACCGCGACCTTGCCGTTGCCGGAGAGCTCCACCTGGTAGCTGCCGGCCCCGGCGATCGACACCTGGGAGTCGATGCGGACGACGTCCCAGTGCAGGCCGGCGTCGAAGGCGAGGACGTTCTTGCCGTCCACTGACAGCCCGTCCCCGCGCAGGTCGAGAATGTGCACGTCCTGCGCCTGGTAGGCGAGGAAGACCGTGCCGCCGCCGGAGACCTTCATCAGGTTCAGGCCCTCGCCGCCCTGGAACAGCGACCGGAACTGACGGCCCCAGCCCTCCCAGTGGGCGTCGAAGGTGGCCCCGCCCTGGTAGGCGACCATGGCGCCCTTGCGGGCGTAGAACTCCCGCATCCCCTCGGCGCCGAGGGTCGCCTTGAGCATCTTGCCGTTCTGCAGGGTGAAACGCTCCTGGGACTGCACCTCGGGGTTGCCGAGCAGGCTGCCGCGGATGCCGCCCGCCGGGCCGCCGGGCGGGCCTGGTGGAGCGGGTGGGACGCCCGGCCCACCCGGGTAGCCGCCCGGTGCCCCGCCAGGAGGCGGATACCCGGCCGGTGGGTATCCCGGCGGCTGGCCGCCGGCTGGCGGGTAGCCGGGCTGGCCGGGTGGCTGCGGGTAGCCGCCCGGCTGACCGGGCGGAGGCGGATATCCACCGGGAGGATATCCACCGGAAGCTGCGCCGCCGGGGTAGCCGCCCGCGGGCGGACCGCCGAATCCACCGTGGCTCATCATCGAATCCTCTCACCCAGGCGTGCCGCGCAGTAGGCCGGACGCCGCGTCACCGGCAGCTCCCGCCCGTGCGCGGCCGGCACGTCACACGCGGCCCCCGGAGCGGCCCCGCGCACCGTCCGCACCAGCCGTGGCACCCGCATCACTCACATCACCCGCGTCAGCCGCGTCAGCCGCGTCAGCCGCGTCAGCCGCGTCAGCCGCGTACCGAGAAGTTCGGCCGCTCGTCCTCGCTGGGCTGGACCACGACGAAGCCCTGGCCGGAGAAGCCGAGCTGGAACGCCTCACCGGAGCCGCGGCCGATCAGTCCGCCGAGGCGGACCGTCCGCCGCGGCTGGACCTGCAGGCCGTCGGTGAAGGCGACGAGCGCGTCGGTGTCGACGAACGTCTGCGCCTCCCGGGTGTCCAGCACGACCGGGCTGCCCTTCGCGGTCATCGCCACCCAGCCGTGGCCGCGGATGACCACGTTGAACATGCCCATGCCGGAGAGCATGCTGACCCCGCGGACACGTTCGATCCCCCACTGCAGGCTGGCGTCGAAGGCGAGGATGTTCTTGCCGTTGACGGACAGGCCCTCGCCGGCCAGCTGGGCGACGATGACCTCCTTGCCGTAGTCGGCCAGGTAGAGCAGGCCCTGACCGGTCGCGGTCATCAGCGGCACGCCCTCGCCGGTCGCCCACGAGGAGGCGATGCGGCCGAGCTGCGGGGGCTGCGGGTTGAAGTCGATCAGTCCCTCATAGGCGATCATGGATCCGGTCCGGGCGAACAGGTCCTGCCCGGGCTGCATGACCACTTTAACGATCTTGGAACCGTGCCTGCTCATCCGGTCCATGATCTGCGTCTGCCCGAAATGATCCATCAGTGTTCCGTACACGGCCGCCTCCTTTCCACGGTCAGAGAGCCGTCGAAGCCGCGGCGGAGAACATGCTCGCGCGCTTTTTCGGCCCGGGCCAGAACGTCACACACGGCAGCTGGACCTCTAGACCTCGTACGGCTGGACGACCACGAAATGCCCCTGGAAACCCATGAACTGCAGGGCCAGGGACTCGCCGCTGCTGCCGGAGTAGATCTGCCGGGAGATGCGCACCTGGGTCGACACGCTCACCCGCATCCCGGACGTCCAGGCGACCAGGGCGTTGATGTCGGCGAACGTCGGCCCGGCGACGGTCAGCGTCATCGGCGTCCCCTTGGTCATCACCACGATCGTCCCCTGCCCGGACACCTCGAAGTGGAAGAAGCCGCCCCCGGGGATGCCGGGGCTCTCGATACGCCTGACCTCGGTGCGCAGGGAGCTGTCGAACGCCAGGATGTTCCGCGCGTTGACGCACAGCGACTGGCCGTTGAGCTCGACGATGTGCAGGTCGCTGGCGTCCTGGGCGAGGAAGACCTCGCCGCGGCCCTTGCAGGTCATGAGTTTCAGGCCCTGCCCGGTGAGCTTGTTCTCTATCAGCCCGCGCAGGCCGGAGCTCTTGTAGTCGAAGTCGATGTCGCCCTGGTAGGCGACCATCGACCCGCGCAGGGCGAGGACCTCCGGCCCCTGGCCGAGGGTGGCCCGGACCAGCTTGCCGTTCTGCTGCGTCCAGCGGCCGGCCGCGGGGACCTCCCGGTAGGGGCTCAGGCTGTTCAGCGCACCCGGCGCCACCGGCTGGATCTGGGACGGCAGGATCTCGGTCGGCCCGAACCCGCCGGGCGTCGGCTGGGGCGGGACGCCGCCGGCGCCCCCGGCCGGACCGTACCCGGCGGGCTGCGCATGGCCCGGCGCCGGCTGCCCGTAGCCCGGCCCGGCGGGTG
>NZ_CEVIVC010000086.1:18209-20901 GCF_982290645.1 Protofrankia sp. CiP1_Cm_nod4 | reverse complement strand
GGCCGGTGCGTTCGAGCAGCGGGAGCAGCGCGGCGACGGTGGTGGGTTCCCGGCGGTAGGACGCTGCCTGCTGTTCGAGTACCTCGAGGGTGAGGCCTGGGTAGAGATCGAGCTGGTCGAGGAGGAACTCGTCGGGGTGGATGGCCGCGATGTCGTAGGGCTTGAGCGTGGTTTCCGGGAAGTCGCGGAGGTTGAACGTGACCATGACCTCGGCGCCCGTGCGGACGGCGGCGGCCAGGACGTGGCGGTCCTTGGGATCGTTGGTCATGCCGTCGATGAGGTGTTCGTAGCCGGTGACGGTCGCGTCGGGGAAGTATCGGCGCATGTGGTTGATGCGCCGGTCGACGCGGTCGGCCGGGACGCCGGCGTCGACGACGTTGCGCCGCAGTTCGTCGAGGATGTCGGCTGACCACAGGGGCCGGTAGGCCTCGGCTTCGGCGAGCCGGAGCAGGGTGTCACAGAGGTAGGCCGGGTAGAGCACGCAGGCGTCGAGCAGCGCGGGGAACGTCACGGCCTCTTACCGGGTTGATGTGGGGGCCGCGGTCAGGGTGTAGAGGTCGTCCTCTTCGGCTTCGGCGGCCATCTGGTCCAGTGCCTGGCGGCGTTCCCGGCGGGTGCGGTCGCGGTAGTCGAGGATGTCGCGGAGCATGACGCGGCGGTGCCGGCCGCGCATGGTGTAGGGAATTTCACTGTCGGTCAGCAGGCGTACCAGAGTGGGGCGGGAGATATTGAGCAGGTCGGCGGCTTCCTGGGTGGTGAGCATGGTGTTGTGCGGGGCGATCGAGATCGCCAGGCCCTGGGACAGAGCGGTCACGACGTCGTGCAGGATTCCGTAGAGCTCGTCGGGGATGTCCATCTTGGAACCGTCGGGGCCGACCAGCCGTGCGCGTGCGGGCTCCTCGAGCCCGGCCAGGCGGCGGGCGAACCGGGCGAGGGTGGAGTTGTCCGCGGGTGGGAGGACTGTTCGCTCTCGAATCACGGTGGCCACGACTCCAGGCTACTTCTATTCGAAAAATCCGCAAACAGGTCGCGGCTGGGTGGAGGTCGCGCGCGGAGACCGGCCGCAGGTCGCCCGCGGCCCGCGGTCGCAACGGGTGACCGGTGTGCCGGCCGTCCGTCACCGGGCGGATCTGCGGATGCGACTGGAGTCCATGAAAATAGTGGATAAAAGTAACATTTTGACAACTCGCCGGAGTGGCAGTTCGTGACGTAGAGCGACCATCGTGTGATCCTGCGGGTGAGCATGATCTGCACGTCCTCGTCGGCGTCGTACCGCTCCCGGCCACGCCGCACCCGGACCGCGATCTTCTCCGCCGCGTCCAGGATGTCCGCCAGCCGCTCCTCGTCCCGCCGCACAGACAGCCGTTCAGACCGGCACAGCCTCGGCGAGCACCCGGTCACGGATACGCAGCTTCAGCCCGCCCTCGGTCGCGACCTGCGTGAACACACCCAGCAGGTCCTCCACCGCGAGCGCGAAAGCCGCCATGTCGAAGTATCCATGACCAGGCCCGACATCGATCAACAGATCCAGATCGCTGGACCCCGTGGCCTCACCACGCGCCACCGACCCGAACACCCGCACATTCCGAACCCCGAACCGACGCCCGACAGCAAGAATCTCCTCGCGATGCGCACGCACCTCGTCCGAACGTCACCGGAGGCCGCTCCCCCGCTTGCGGGCATCCCTCCCGGCTCAGGCGTCACTTAGGATCTGTAATGAAGTAACAAATGCATCCCCGGGAGCGTCTTCGCAGGTCACGGACCTACAGAAGGTTCAAGATGAACAGGTTATTTCATTCCGCCTCCTTACCTCCTGCCCGGACGGTCCGCCGGCAAACCGGGAAATACCGCTTTCGTGAACAGCGGTATCAAGCTTCACTGCCCATAGGAAGGATCGAACTCGCCGGAAGTCGACTCGGGAGTGCGCGGCCGGAGGCTGTTCGGCGTGCCGCGCATCCACCCGCTGCTGGGTGGCGGATCTCCGCTGTACTTCGAGCCGTTTGACGTCGATAGATGGTTGCAAATCACTGTAATGGGGATGCAGGTCGCGATGGTCGCCGTCGTCGGGGTGGACCTGCGTCAGCCAGGAATCCGCGCTAGCATGACTGCCATGTGATTATGCAGGAAGACGGCGGAAGGGTGAGAATTATGGCCCGTTTGTCCGAGCAGCTGGCCTACCTCTCGAGGCGTGCCAAGGCAGCCGAGGGTGCTGCGGATGCTGCCGAGGCCGAGACCCGCGAGGAGCTGGCGGCCAAAGTCGAGCAGGCTCGCGCCAACGCCGAGCGGCACGCGAGCGAGCTTCGCGAGAAGGCCTCGGACGTGACCCAGGAGGCTTCCAGTCGGTGGCGCGAGATCCAGGACCGCTGGAAGGACCACGTGAGCAAGGTGCGTGCTGAGGTCCAACAGAAGCAGACCGAGCGCGACGCCCAGCGTGCCGAGCGGCGCGCGGAGTACGCGGAGGACGACGCCGTCTGCGCGATCTCTTTCGCTATCGCCGCTGTGGAAGAAGCCGAGTACGCCGTCCTGGACGCCACCTTGGCTCGCGCCGACGCTGCGGCCGTCAGCACCTGATCCTCATCTCATTGCCCCGGATTCGGTTGGCGACGCCCTGCTCGGCTTTTGCGCGCGGGCGTGGCTCGGCCTGTAAGACCTGGCAGACATCCCGCCGTCAACGCAGGGGTGCTGTTCGCCG
>NZ_CEVIVC010000086.1:5947-18172 GCF_982290645.1 Protofrankia sp. CiP1_Cm_nod4 | reverse complement strand
ACGCCCGCCGCATCGCCGGGTTCATCGGCTTCTGGTTGGCAGGCAGGGGCCGCGAGACCGCGTGCTTGGTCAGTCGGATCGATCAGGACCACATCCACCGTCAAGCCAGCCTGGGCGCATTTCACCGCGGCTTGCCTTGCCCTGTTCAGATCGGACAGACCGTCGGTCACGAGGAGAATCCGCACAACCAACGGTCTTGGGGCGAGTCCCTCGCTGTGCTGCCGAGCGCGGTCAGGCGCCGCGGCGATGTCGGTCCCATTGTCCGGCCGCGATGGTCATGGGTTAACGTGCGTATGCAGGCACAGCGCGTGCTGGGCGAGCCGGCTGGTGTGCGCGGTGACCGCCAGCCGGGCCGGGAGCCGCTGGCGGCGCCGATCGCCTGCCCTACGCTGCTGTCTCCTCCCGAGAGCACGCGCGCCACGCGAGGGACGATGCCGAGACGACTCGAATGTCACTCATGGTCACTATTTGCGTCAACTGGGCGAGGGCCATTGTTCCGTACGAACCGGCCAACGGGGTCACTACCTGCTCGTTCGCCGGGCACCCGATCGTCCCGATCGATAGGTCGAACCTATCGACCCAGGCCAGACGTCAACTACGCAGCGTGGTGGACCTAACGCACCACAACAAGAACCGTTCGATCACGGTTCCGGGTCCCGAAATCATCATCCGCCCGGTCGCCACGCGGTCACCGACCTGGGACGATTCCCGGTGACCACGCCGACCGGAACATCATCTAGCGGATCGGACGGATGTTCCGTATACCTGGCGGGTTCCAAGGTTCCGGTCCGTAGCCATCCACCGGCAGAACCAGGAGCTGGGCGACGGGATCCGCCTCATCGACAGAGCCGGCTCACCCGGCGGCTATCAGGTTGTCCGAGGCGGGCCAGAGCGGGGCCGGCTTCAACGTGCGCCGCCAGACCTACCGGGTGATCAGTCGCATCGACGACGGGGTGCTGGCCGCGACAGTCGCCGCGGTCGAACCCAGCCTCGCCCAGCGGATGCGCACCGGGAATGTGTTGCAGTTGTTGCAGTTGTTGCAGTTGGAGCAGATGAGGCAGGTGGGGCAGGCATGACCGAGCTGCTGCTACGCGATGCCGAGGCTCTCCACCGCGCCTTGGCGACGTCCGGTGGAGAGGTGAGGGTGGCGTTCTCGCGCGAGACGGCCGAGCTGGTCTCCCGGCTGCTCGACGCCCGGGTCAGAGGCGAGGAGCTCGTCGCGGCCCCCCGCGCCGCCGAGGTCACGCCGACGGAGGCAGCGGTGCTGCTAGGGATGTCACGTCCCCAGGTCCGCAAGCTGATGGACCGCGGCCTGCTGGAGTTCCGCAAGGTCGGCGCCCACCACCGTGTGCGCGTCTCGTCGATCCGGGCGTTCCTGGAGAACGAGCGCCCGCGACGGCGCGAGGCACTCGCCGAACTGGCCGCCGTGCAGAACGAACTCGGCCTGACCGAACGACCCCCGTCCGCGAGACCGACCTGATCCGCGTCGTTCTCGCGGACGCGAACGTGCTCTACTCCCGAGTCCTGCGCGACTACCTTCTCTACGCCGCCGACCAGGAGATCATCGCCGTTGCCTGGAGCCCTGCGATCCTCGCCGAGGCCGTCGAACATCTCAGACTGAACGTGGCCCGCTTCGACCGTGCTGCCGCCCAGCGTTTGGTGACAGCGATGAACCGCGCGTTCCCCTTCGCCGAGGTCGAGCCCGCCGAGGCGGATTTCCGCGCACTCGCCGACGTGTGGCTACCAGACGAAGACGACCGGCATGTCCTGGCCGCGGCCGTCGCCGCGGAGGCGAATGTGCTCTGCACATGGAACGTCAAGGACTTCCCGGCCGACGCCGCGGCGGCCGCCGAATCGAGGTGCTCACCCCCGACGAGCTGCTCTGCCGGCTCGTGGCAGAATACGAGCCACAGGTGCTCGCCGCTCACCGAACGGCTGTCGCGTCCCTGACCGGCGCGACCGACAGGTCGACGACCGCGGCCCTGCGCCGAGCCGGGGCTTCGACAACCGCCGATCTGATAGAGCGCCTCACCGGAAGCTACTGAACCTCCATCGGCGTCCGCACGGCGGCGCATGCCAGCGGCATTGTGTTCGAGGGTGTCTCCGGGTCAGACAGGAGCCCAGCCACGACCTGCCGGATCTCGCCCCAGAACGCCGCGAGCGACCTGCGCGCCGGTCAGTTCCAGCCGCGCGGACTCGCCACACACGGGAGCCCTCCATCCGCAGCCTCACTCGGACCGCCACGCGGTTGAACGACTACCACCAGGAGTCGACTGCTGCGGAGCCACAGGAGGCTCGAACCACCTGCCTGGCCCGCCGACCTGCAGCTTCGACGGGCGCGAGCACGTCCAAGACGTGAGAACCGCCGGTAGCGGAACCCGTAGAAGGTCTGGGTCGCAGCGACCGACATCACGGCCCGGCCAAGGACGGCGGCCAGGTAGCGGTTGCCCTTCCCGGTCCGGGCGGGCTTGGCCCGCCCGGCGGACTCCCGGTCCTTCGGGGCCAGACCGGCCCAGGCGGCCAGGTGGCCGGGGGTGGGGAAACGGGACGCGTCGACCCCGACCTCCGCGATGATCGCCTGGGCGGCGGTCGGGCCGATCCCGGGAATCTCGGCGAGGCGTTCGGTCAGGCTGAGCCGCCGGCCCGCCCCGGCGTCGGCGCCGGTCGACGCCGGGGGGCCTCGGCCGAGGGGTCGTCCGCCGCCCCACCGACGATCTCCCCGGTGTCGGAGTGGACCTGGCACGGACGTACCGCGCGGTCCTCGGACTCAGCGGGCGTGACCGGGCAGGGACGTCCAGCGGTCCGGGTCGGCGCCGCCGAGCCAGCGGTCGATGTCCGCGCGCCACCACACCCGGGTGCCGCCCCAGGCCCGGGTGCGATTGACCGTCGCGGCCGGCGCGGGCGCGACGGGATCGATCCGCAGCCGACGGTCGACGGCCTGCCGGGTCAGACCGAGGACGACGGCGATGTCGGAGGACCCCACGAATACCGGCGGCTCATCCACGGGATCCGACGATAACCGGCCCGGTCACGGATCCGCTCCGGCTCCGTGATGGCGACGCTCCCGCCGGCATGAGCAGACCACGCCCATGACGTCACGGCTGCTGACCAGCCACGATGACAACCGCGATGAGGTGGCTCGGGCGGCCGAGCATCATCCGGCCGTAGCCGCGACCGATACCTAGTAGTACTAGACGAGCAAGTCCGAAGTCTGGGCTCGCGGTGGCCGGGCATAGGGAGAGAGCTTCAAGGCCCTGCTCGGCCACCACAGCGAGACCCGCTGGCTGCGCCACGCCCGGGCGCACCTGGTCGGGGCCCCTGCCTGCCCGGCCAGCCCGGCCAGCCCGGCTACAACAAGCGGCTGACGTCGGCGTTGCCGCTGGTCAAGACCTCGGCGCCTGGGGAGGGCCCCAGCCATCGGCGTCGTCGGTGAAATCGGCATGGGGCTCGAAGGCGAGGCTCCGGACGTATCCCACGCGCCGAAGACAATGTCCGCGGAGAGTTCGATCGGCACGTCTTGCCATCCAGCGAGGTAGGCAGCGAAGTACGTGGGCAGGACTGGGATAACTCGACGTCGGTCCTGATGTCAGGGCCGACATCCACCAGGTACCCGCACGCCGACACTCTGTTCCAGCGATGCTTGCGGGCGACCAGCACGCTAACAGAGCGAACCAGCGTCAACGTCGCCGACCACCGCGCACGCCAGTGGGCAGGAACAACGAGCAGAGGGCACGGTGGCGGGGCAGCCCATTCTCCTCGGCGGCAAGACGCTCCGCGGATCACGCGGTTGCGCGGCCGATGCATGGCACCTGCTCGCCACCCTCGACCACGACCGGGGTCCCGTGTTCGGCCAGGACGACGTGGAAGCCAAGACCAACGAGATACCCCAGCTCCTCGTCCTGCTCGTTCGGCGAGGGTGACGTCGTGGACCTTGTCATGATCTGCTGAACAGCAACTTACCAAAACGCTGCAAGCCGCCCGGCGGATTCTCCCGCATGCCGTTCCTTTGGCCACGCTTGACTCTAATTCGAATTAGGTATAGAAAGAGTAAAGACAAAAAGTACACCGCCAGGAGCGGCGCGGTACGGCCAACGAACGCCAACGCCGCAGGGTGCGGTCCGGTGGAACCTCGAGGGGAGCTGTCCGCATGACGAACTCCGCATGACGAACCTTCCCGATGCCGTCGAGGCGATTCGTGCGTTCACGGCCGGACCGGCCCCGGCGACGTCCGTCGCTGCCTCGCACTCCTCGCGGACGACATCGTCCGCTCCGAGGGTGCCGCCAAGACCGGGGCGATCCAGGTCCCGCTCAACACCTACCTGCGTGGAGGCCTCTTGCGCCACCAACTCACGGAGACGGCGGTTGAACAGCGATCGGGGTGGCCGGCTGGCGGCGAGAAAGTACGTCGCGGCCGGGGAATCCCTGCGTCTGCCCAGGTCACGGGCTATTTCGCGCCGCCCGTGTACACGTACAGCGTTGGAGCCGGGTCGCACAGCACCAACAGCATGGAGACTCCTTCCGAAATCCCGAGAGGGGCCTTGACAGGGTACGCGGTAGCCTTACTGAATTGGTTTCAGAGTTTCTACTTTCCGTCTCCTTCGCCGGTGAAGTTGGCATTGGCGGCCTGCTGCGTCGTAGGCGGAAAAGTGAGGCTGCGCCGGGCAGGAAGGATCCGAAGCTCATGGCTCGTGCGGCTCTGACGTCGGCTACGCGGTCGACCCTCGATCTTTTGGCTGAATACAACCTCAGTCAGCGTTGCAACCTTCTCATCGGGAGCAACACGATCAGTGCCGAGGGGGCGATGTTGGGTTTTCTGCTCGACCGTCTGCTGCAGCGTGCACAAGCTCGGGGTGGGCCCTACCGAACATTCTTCACCAACTCAGGTGTCGAAGCGGTCGGGGCGGCCATAAAACTGTGCCGGCACTCGTCGGTGCGGCACAGGAGGGCTAATGACGGTAGCGTCCTCATCGTCGATCCAGAGCAGGATCTGCGCGTCTTCTTTGATCCCACAGAGCAGGGTTCCTCACAGAGTCTCGCACCGGGACTGTGCTTCGTCGAGTCTCTCGACGTGGCGGCTGACCGACTAGCGGAAAAGGCCTGGTCGGGCGTGATCGTCGCACGCTCAGAATGGGAGGCTCGGCCCCGCCTGCACGACGCTTTCGCCGACGCTGGACACGAATCGGGCGCCTTACTCGTCCTCTCGAATCTCGGCCGCGACTTGGGCGGCACGTACTTCAGTCAGAGCGGGATACAGGCCGACGCCCATATCTTCGGAGAGGACCTCTCGGCTCGACAGCTTCCTTTCGGATGTCTGACCATGAGCCAGCGGGCTCATTCAGTGTGGAACAACATCAAAGACGCCGCCGCGCATACCACCACTTTCGGCGGGGCCGCCGTCTCACTTCGCGCGGTACTGGAGGCGCTGGATGCCGCTGACCTGATCGAAGCCGAGGACAAGATTGTCCTCAAGCGTATCGAAGGTACGATGACGGCGCGGGTACGAGCATTCCATCACTACGTGAACCCCCCGATGGCCCGTCTCAACGACGCCATGGGAATGGCTCTCGACATCAAGAGCGCACTAGGTAGCCGGCTGGTGCTCTCCGACGGGCGGGAGATCATCGATTCCGGTGGTGGATCGGGTAGCAACTTACGCGGCCACAACCCTCCGGACCTGGTGGAGAACGTCCTCACCGCGCACCGCCCGGACGGGCGCTACTACGATCAGCTTGAGTCTGTGCTGCAGGTACTGACGGGGTATCCACACTCGGTGCCCGCCGTGAGCGGTGGTACTGCCGTTGATCTAGCTGTCAGCTTCGCCATGCTAGCGCAGCCGGATCGTAAAACCATTGTCAGTTTTCGTGGCAACTACTCCGGGAAGACTCCCATCTCGCTCAGTCTCAGCAAGCATGGCACGCTGTTGACCGAGTCGGACAGAGAAGCGTTCCGACCGTACTATGCCAATCTTGAGTACATCGACCTCGATGAACCCGGCTGCGAGTCTCGGCTGAAGACGGTCCTGAACCGGCCAGACGTGGCATTGGTCTGGCTGGAACTCATCCAGGGCGCTGAATGCCGGCCCATCCCCGACTCGATTATCGAGTTAGTACACCGCTGCAAGGCGTCGGGAGGCTACCTGGTTGGGATCGACGAGGTGCTGACCGGCGGGTGGCGGATCGGTGGAGATTTCCTGGTACATCGGCGTCTCGCGCTGAATGTCGACGTATCGGCGATGGCCAAGCCCCTGAGTGATATGACGGTGCCACTCGGCGTCGCTCTCGTTACCGACGATGTTTACCGTCGCGCGGCCGCGAGAAACCCGAAACTAGTCGAGAAGCTCACTCGGCACTACCGGTGCGAGCTCAGCGCGCATATCGCGCTGAACGCACTCTCTGGATGTGCAGATCCCGAGCGAATCGTGACGGCGACGCGGCTGCAGGAGATGTTCGCCGAAGGCCTTCGGCGCATCTCTGCACAGTCCAGGATCTTTGCGGCCGTCTCGGGCGAGGGCGGACTGATACGGCTCACTCTCTCTCGCCGCTGGTTCCCGTTCCACTGCCGCTCGGCGCTGGGGTGTGCGCTCGAAATGGCCCTCGCCGAGCTAGTGCTGTCCAACTGCGGGGTCTTCGTGCCGATACTCCGATTTCATCAGCGGATATTCGCCGACGAGGCTGAGCTGCGCGAAGTTCTCAACAGACTCGAGCGCGGAACCCGCCAGGTGCGCCCTGTACACGTCTATGTAAACGCCGTACGGGGCCTCCTAACCTACGCTCGCCGAGCGCGCTACTTCCGCTCGGCGGTCGATTGGGCGACAGAATAGTGTTCACCTTCGACGCTGCGCTGAGGTATGGAACAGTAGAACAGGTAGGGCTGACGCGAGCCCTCTCGACGCCGCTCACACCCAGTCTGACTCGGCAGACCGCAGAAAGATGAGGTGCCTGCGAGCACGCTTGAAGGTACCGATCCCGGAAAGGACGGAGACGCAATGGCGTATTATTCTCCGCTGGACAGCCTGGTGACAGACGATCCCTACCCGTACTACAAGGCTCTTCGAGAAGAGCAGCCGGTCTACTACAACGAGAAGGACGACTTCTGGGCGCTGTCACGGTACGACGACGTCGCAGGGGCACTCCACGACCCGCTCTCGTTCTCGGCACGCAAAGGCACGGTGTACGAGGACCAGACGCTTGAAGAACTCCCGGTCCCGATGATGGCGTTCCTCGATCCTCCGGATCACACCCGGATGCGGACCATGGTAAGCGGCTCCTTCGTGCCCAAGGCTGTCGCCGGTTTCAAGGTGGCTTTCGGTCGGAACTTCGTCGCACAGTTCGACCGGCTGCCGGGAGCCGAGCTGGATGTGTGCCAGGATCTGCTCCTCCCGTGGGCGATCGAGAACGACCTCGAGCTACTCGAGATCCCGGCGGAGTCTCGTCCACTCTGGCGAGAATGGCTCAATGCGTGCTTCCAGCGCAAGCGCGGAAACATCAGTTTCACCGCGGCCGGGGAAGAGGCCATCGGGCATATCATGACCTTCCTGGCCGAAGAGCATCTGCCTCGGCTTTACGCCACGGAGGGAACATTCCTGTCCAGGCTGATCAATGGAAGTGCCGACGGTGACAGGATGTCAGAGGCGGAGGCTCTCGGGTTCTTATTCCTCATGGCACTGGCTGGACCGGAGGACGTCGCTCGGACAGCCGGATATGTGCTGGCCAATGTTTCGGCGCAGCCGAGTGTGGTGGAGCTGGTCCGAAATGATGAGCCCACGCGAATGAACGCCATTGATGAGACCATCCGCCGGGATGCGTCCACGCAGTACATGCGAAGAACAACGGCCTGGGATGTTGATATCCGCGACACGGTGATCCCCGAGGGTGCGCGCGTGCTGCTGCTGTTCGGCGCGGCCAATCGGGACCCGGAACTATTTTCCGATCCGGACACGTTTGATATCGATCGCCGGAACTCTCGCCTGGCCATGGGCTTCAGTCGAGGCATACACAGCTGCCTAGGCATTCACGTCTCCCGCCTACAGATGGTCGCCGGGCTCGGCGAGTTCTTCAACCGCGTCGAGAGTGCTGAGTTGGACCTCGACGCCGCCGAGTCGGTGCACGCGATGAACATCACCGGCTTCCAGAGGCTACCGGCCCGGCTCAAGCTGAGGTGACGGCGTGGGTTGACCGCCAGTACGGACCGTCAACCGAGTGAGCTGATACCGACGAGATGGAGTTGAGATGACGACGGTTATGATCAACGCGATAACAGTGCCGCCTGGGGTTGAGGACGAGCTGGCGAAACGGTTCGAAGCGCAAAGCGCGTTACTCAGCGGGCAGCAGGGTTTCGTGGATTTCCAGCTGCTGCGTCCAACGGACGAGCGAAACCGGTGGCTGGTTGTCAGCCGGTGGGATTCGGCGGCCTCGTATGATGCCTGGAAGAACTCGGCCGTATTTGACCAGATGCACCGCGGTCAGCTATCGGGACACGGACACCCCGGGAGCTCGCCTACGCACGGCGACGGTCCGCTCGCCATCGAAAGTGAGGTCTGGTCCTTCGAAGTCTCTACGACGACTGCATAGCGACGCCGCCATGCTCGAGGCCAACAGAACCGAGGAACTGGAAGATGCCGCGGTCCGCAGCGCCAGAGCGCTGGCACATCTGAACGCAGCTCATTCCGACGACTGCCTGATCATCGGCCGGGAGCTCGGTAAGGCAGCCGATGCCATCTCCGCCGTGGCCACCGAGATCGATGGCCACGGGATGAATCTTCAGGTTACGACCCCCGCTGACCGGAGGGATCTATGGATTCCGTTCGCCGGCGGCACGGATGCCCCGGACCGCATCAGGGACGAGGTGACCCGGCTGGCCGGGCTGGCCCGGTGGATGGCGGATCAGGGCGGCGGCGGAGCCGCCGGTGCCAGCGGGGATGCGGAACAGCTGCAGCCGACTGGGGTGATCTCGGGACGGACCTCCCCTGCGGGCAGAGCCGTCCTCACCGCGAAGGGGATCGAGAAAAGTTACCGACCGCGATTAGCGTGGCGGCAGCAGAGCCGCGTGCTCCGGGGAGTTGATCTCGAACTGTTCCCCGGGCAGATCGTGGCACTGGTTGGCGAGAACGGGGCAGGCAAGTCGACCCTGCTGCGGATACTGGTGGGTCTGGAAACTCCGGATCTGGGTGAGCTGCGTCGCGTCGAGCGGGTCGGATACTGCCCGCAGGAGGCGGCTCTGTACGCCCGGCTGACCGTTCGGGAGCACTTCCGGCTCTTCGGGAGCGCGGTCGGGTTGTCAGTCGAACAGATTAACCAGGCGGCCGAGGAACTGCTCGATCAGCTGTCCTTCGCGCAGTACGCGGACTCGGTGACCGACGAGCTGTCGCTTGGTACCAAGGCGAAGCTGAACTTGGCGCTGGCACTGCTGGGAGAGCCAAGACTGGTTCTGCTTGACGAGCCCCACGCCAGCTTCGACTGGGATACCTACCTACGGTTTTGGGAGCTGGCGAAGCTGCGACGTCAGGATGGCACCTGCATTGTCATCGTGAGCCATCGTACGGATGATACGGAACTGTGTGACCAGGTCTACAATCTTTCCAATGGAAAACTCGGACGGGTCAGCTAGTGAATGCGTTCCAGCTATCGCGCCTGTTCGCAGTCGACTTTCTTAGGCATCGACTGAACTGCCTGCTGCTCGTATGCTTCCCCGTCGTGTTCGTACTCGTGTCCGCCGATGCACTGACCGACTTCGCGCGCGTGCTCGGAGGTCACACCGGCCATAATATGATGGGCTCGTTCTCGGCGGCCTGGGCTGGTGCCATAAGTGCTGGTCTGGGCACCTACTTCTCGACGAGCCGCACCAGGGGCGCGGACCACCTGGTCGATCTGAGGACGGCCCGCTGGGATATCTCGATCGCGCGTCTGGCGCTCTTCGCCCTGGTGGGGGCTGGCTGCTGGGGGTCCGCGCTGGCCGCGCTGCGTGTGTGCACTGATGTCAACGTAACCCTGCAGATTGCCGTTGGAACAGGCCTTCTGGTTGGGACCTACGGTTGCTTCGGGGCGATCGTCGGCTCTCTTGTCCATGATGAACTGACGGGCAGTTTGGCTCTCGTCGGGGTGTGGATGCTCGACGTCTTCCTGGGGCCGGCGATGGGCGGCGGCTCGCTGCGGCTGGCGGCTCTGGTGCCCTCCCGCCCGTCGAGCGAGGTCATCATGTCCGGCGTCGACGGCTTTCCGACTGCCCTGCTGGGCGGCATCGTGTGGCTCTCGCTGTCATTGATCGCCAGCTTTGTTCTGCTCGACCGGCAGGTGGCCCACGCGGCGGTGGCGTGGACCCGGGCGAAGTTTGAGGTCAAACCCGTCGGCCAGCGAGATCCCGGCCGTCACCCGGTACCGGTCGGATCTCAGGACTCACGACCGATCGGCCGCCCGGCGGCCGAGCTCACCCGGTCGACGATACGAACATACGCGCGAAACCGGATCCTGTTGCTGGTGCTGCTGGCCACACCCGTCACCTTTGTCGGGGTCAGTTTCTTCATGTTCACCGGAGTGCAGGTCCAGGTGCCCGCGGCCATTGACAACCAGGCGGTGCTGCTGACCATGGCGATGCCCAAGCTGCACGGTGCCTACATGGGATACATGACCGTGTCGTTCCTGTCCGCCGTGGCAGGTCTGTTTGTCGTGATACGTTCGAGGGAGGCCGACTCGCGGCTGATTGTCAGCGGTTACCGCCGACGTAGTATTCTCATCGTGAGGTTGCTGACAGTCGCGGCCGCGTCCTGTATCGTCAGCCTGGCGGCACTGCTCGTAGGTTTCTGCGGCTTCCGGCCGGAGAACTACGGATTATTCGTGGTCGCGTATCTGCTGGGTTCGGTGACGTGGGGATGTATCGGTGCCGCTTTCGCGCCGGTCCTCGGCCGCGTCGGGGGAACGTTGTGCATGCTCCTGCTCCCTTTCCTCGATGTCGGTATCGCTCAGGACTACATGCTGGGTCCGCAGCTGCCGGCGTGGTCCGAGAACTTACCGTCGGCGGGCTCCGTGCAAGTCCTGATCGACTCTGCGTTCAGCACGAGCTTCCACAGCGCCACCGATATTGCGCTGGCCGGCGGCTGGCTGCTCGGCGCGGTGGCGGCCGCGACAGGAGTGCTTCTACTGTCCCTGCGGACGATCGCGAACTCCTCGATCATGAACGGCTTACCCGAGTAGACTGCGGCCGAGAGGACCGCCGGCCCTCAATGTCGCTACAGGTAACAGTCAACGACCCGGCTGGGGATTTGGGCACCATCGAAAGGAAAGGATGATATCCGTGAAGGTCAGGGTGGACATCACGGTCTGTGAAGCCAAGCGGCAATGCAACTTGATCGATCCGGCGCTCTTCTCCCTGGACAGTCAGGGCTACAGTAACATTGGCATCGCGCGAGAGGTCCCTGACGGTGACGAGGACCAGGCCGAGCAGGGCGTGCACGCGTGCCCGGTGCAGGCACTCAGCACCTACTCGGACTGAGCTTGCCGTTTAATCGCCAGAAGGCCGTGGAGGCCGCTCAACATTCCTCCGAACAGCTGATCAGTCTCCGCCGTTGAGGTAGGTGACGACGGCCCGGACGCGGCGGTGCTCGTCCGGGGTGGGCAGCAGCCCCAGCCTGGTGAAGACACTGGCGACGTGGGTCTCGACGGTACGCAGCCCGACGACGAGGCGGGCGGCGATCGCGGTATTGGACAGACCCTGCGCCATGAGGCCGAGGACGTCGCGTTCCCGTTCGCTGAGCGCGGCGAGGGCGCTGGCGGGCGCCCGTCTCTCGACGAGGGCCCGGATGACGATCGGGTCGAGCACCGAACCTCCCGCGGCGATCCGGCGGATCGAGGCGAGGAAATCGTCGATCTCGATGATCCGGTCCTTCAGGAGGTAACCCAGTCCTCCGGCGTCGGCCGTGAACAGGTCGAGGGCCCCACCGACCTGGACGTGCTGGCTGAGCAGCAGCACGGCGGTGGCCGGATGGTGTTCGGGGTCGGCAACATCTGGGCCCTGGACATCAGAGTCGGACAAGGTCGATCATCTGCTTCCGCGACTCGGCGGTGTAGAGCAGTTTTGATCTCGGCACCTGCGATCCTCCTTGAAACTATTGCTCCAAAGAGCCCAGACGTGAACAGAATCGGGTCAACTTCAGCCCCGGCCGAAACCCGAATTTTGGAGCCCAACAGGGCGTCCGGCCGCGGATGACGCGGAAGCTTGCGATCCAGGGCGTCC
>NZ_CEVIVC010000086.1:0-5536 GCF_982290645.1 Protofrankia sp. CiP1_Cm_nod4 | reverse complement strand
CCCGCCGGCCGTTGTTGATCTCCGCGACCGGGGCTTCCCCAGGGCCGCTCTCACGCGTACAGCATGGCCCGCCCGGGGTCGTGTAGCAGCCGCCCGACCTCGACCAGCACCCGCGAGCCCAGTTCACCGTCGACGAGCCGATGGTCGAACGACAGGGCGAGCTGGGTCACCTGGCGCGGCACTATCGCGCCATCCACGACCCATGGCCTCTCGCGGACCGCGCCGAAGGCGAGGATCGCGGCCTCGCCGGGGTTGAGGATCGGCGTGCCAGCGTCAACGCCGAGGGCGCCGATGTTGGTGATCGTGACGGTCCCGCCGGACGTCTGCTCCGGCGAGGTCCTGCCTGCCCGGGCGTGCTCGACCAGCTCGCCCAACGCGGACGCCAGTCCCTTCAGGTCGAGGCCGTCGGCGTCCTTGATGTTCGGCACGACAAGGCCGCGGGGCGTGGCGGCGGCGATGCCCAGGTTCACGTAATGGTGCTGCACGATCTCCTGGGCGTCCTCGTCCCAGCGGGCGTTGATGCCCGGATACCGCCGGATCGCCAGGAGCAGGCAGCGGGCGACCAACACCAGCGGTGTGATCCGCACGCCGGCCCAGTCCCGGTCCTCCTTGAGGCGGGCGAGCAGCGCCATCGTGGCGGTCACGTCGACGGTCAGGAACTCCGTGACGTGCGGGGCGGTGAAGGCGGAGCGGACCATCGCCGCCGCGGTCGCCCTGCGGACGCCCTTGATCGGGACGCGGGTCTCGCGGACCGGTCCGGCGGGCTGCGCGGACGCGGCGGCCGCGACATCCTCCCGGGTGACCATCCCGGGCTTGGTCGCCGCGAGCGCGTCGAGATCGACACCGAGGCGGCGGGCCAGCAGCCGCACCGGCGGTGTCGCGCGTGCCCGGGTGGGGCCCGCCACCGGCCGTGGCGGGACAGGCTCGGCAACGCCCACGCCGCGCGGCCGGAGACGACGGCGCCGGTCCGGTGCCGCGCTCGGCCCTGTCCCCACGAGCACCAGCGGCTCATCGGCGCCAGCAGCACCGGCGGTGCTAGCGATGCCAGCGCTGTCACCGTCGTCAGCGGGCTCACCGACAATGGTGACGAGAACGCCGCCGACCTGGACCGTGGCCCCTTCCTCGACGTGGATCTCGGCGATCGTGCCCGCCACCGGCGAGGGCAGCTCGACGACGGACTTGGCGGTCTCGATGTCGACCAGCGGATCGTTGACAGCGACGGTGTCTCCGGCGCGCACCCGCCAGGTGACGACTTCGGCCTCAGCCAGGCCCTCGCCGACGTCGGGCAGCCGAAATGCGGTCCTCGTGCTCATGCGACGTCCCCGAAGTGCAGGGCGCGGTCGACCGCGTCGAGAATCCGGTCGACGTCGGGGAGAAAGTCGTCCTCGACGCGGGCCGGCGGGTAGGGCAGGTTGTAGGCGCCGACCCGCAGCACCGGCGATTCCAGCTCGTGGAAGCAGGCCTCGGTGACGGCGGCGGCGATCTCCGCGCCGATCCCGGCGAACGTCGACGCCTCGTGCACCACGACCATCCGCCCGGTCCGTCGTGCCGCCTCGCGCAGCGCCGGGAGGTCGAGCGGGGAGATCGACCGCAGGTCGATCACTCCGAGCGAGAACCCGTCCTCGCGGGCGGCCTCGGCCGCCCTAAGAGCGGTAGCGACGGTAGGCCCGTGCGCGACGAGCGTGCAGTCGTCACCCTCGCGCAGGACGCGCGCCTTGTGCAGCTCGAGGCCGGGCTCGTCGGCGACCTCGCTCTTGTCCCAGTACCGGCGCTTCGGCTCGTAGAAGACCACGGGATCGTTGCAGCGCAGCGCCTGCTGGATCATGTGGAACGCGTCGTGCGGGCTCGCGCAGGACACGACCCGCAGGCCGGCTGTGTGCGCGAAGTAGGCCTCGTTCGACTCGCTGTGGTGCTCGACGGCGCCGATCCCGCCGCCGGCCGGGATCCGGACGACGACCGGCAGCGCGATGCGCCCGCCCGAGCGGGCCCGCATCTTCGCGAGCTGGCTGACGATCTGGTCGAACGCCGGATACACGAACCCGTCGAACTGGATCTCCACCGCGGGCCGGTAGCCGCGCAACGCCAGCCCGATCGCGGTGCCGACGATCGCCGATTCGGCGAGCGGGGTGTCCACCACGCGTGCCGTGCCGAAGTCCTTCTGCAGGCCGTCGGTCACCCGGAAGACACCGCCGAGCGTGCCGATGTCCTCTCCCATCACGACGACCCGCTCGTCGTCCTCCATCGCTTTGCGCAGCCCGGCATTGATCGCCTGGGCGAGGGTCATGACGGTCATTCAGCGGCCCGCCTCGAGCGCGTCGCGGTGGCGCAGGTAGTCGTGCCGCTCCTGGTCGAGCGCGTCGTGCGGCTCGGCGTAGACGGTGCCGAACAGGTCAGCCAGCCCCGGCCCGGTCAGCCCGCGGCAGGCCTTACGCACCTCGTCCCCGAACGCCGCGAGCTCGTCCTGCAGCTGGTCGAACCACGAGTCCGGGGTACCGAGCGCGCGCAGCAGAGCGTCCGACCGGGCGAGCGGATCACGGCCCTGCCACAGCTCCACCTCCGCCTGGGTGCGGTAGCGGCCCGGGTCGTCGGAGCTGCTGTGCCCGGCGAGACGGTAGGTCTCGGCCTCGATCAGGGCCGGCCCGTCCCCGGCGCGGACCCGGGCGGCCGCCTCGCCGGTCACGGCGAGCACCGCGAGCACGTCGTTGCCGTCGACGTGATAGGTGCGCAGGCCGAACCCTGCCGCGCGGCGGTGCACGGGCGTGCGCATCTGGGTCGTTGTCGGGGTGGAGATCGCCCACTGGTTGTTCTGGCAGAAGAACAGGATCGGCAGGCCGGCGGCGGCGGCCCAGTTCAACGCCTCGTTGACGTCCCCCTGGCTCGCCGCGCCGTCCCCGAAGTAGGTCACCACGATCTCGTCGGTGCCCTCCATCGCGGCACCGGCCGCGTAGCCGGTGGCGTGCAGCGTCTGGGTGCCGAGCACGAGCGAGTAGATGTGGAAGCGGTGCGCGGTGGGGTCCCAGCCGGCGTGCCGGTGGCCGCGCCACTGCGTGAGCAGCTCGGCGGGTGTGATGCCCCGGCACAGCGCGGCGGCGTGCTCACGGTAGCTGGGGAACACCATGTCGCTGTCCCGCACCGCCCGTATCGAACCGACCTGTGCGGCTTCCTGGCCCCAGCTCATCAGCCAGAGGCTCACCTCGCCCTGGCGCTGCAGGGCGAGGGCGGCGTGGTCGAGGCAGCGGGCGCGGGCCATGTCGCGATGCAGCTCGCGGACCAGATCGGGGTCGATGTCGGCGGCTCGCCCGAGGTCGGTCAGAGTGCCGTCCGGAGCCACCAGCCGCAGGGGTGATGCGGGGTAGCCGGGGGCGACCGCGTCGGAACAAGCCGACGCGATCAGCGAAACCGTCATGATGCTCCTCAGCCTGTATCCTACAGAAACAGTGGTCGGCTTGTGTTCTGTGTCTTGACAATCCGCGTGTCGTCGCATAAAGAACGGCCGCCGTCTGGACTGTCGGGTTTGTGCATGAACTCGAGAGAACAGCGGCGGCCGCATGGACAGCATAGACGACATCACCCCGGACGGCTGGCAGGCCGGCTTCGAGGAGATGCTCGCGAGAATCGCGGACCGCTTCTCCACCGGAACAGTCCGACAACAGGCACGATCATACCTGGCTGGCCTCCTATCCACCATGGAACGGAAGAACAGCCGGTCGATCGCCGAATATACCGGCGCACCCGGCCCCCATCGGATCCAGCGGCTCCTGAACACCTACCCGTGGGACTCCGACCTGGTACGGGACATCCTCCGCGACTACGTCGCCGAACACCTCGGGAACCGGAAGGAATACTGGTCGCGGGCGAAACAGGATTCATCAAGAAGGGAAAAGCGACTCCTCGCGGTGCACTGGAAACTGTGTTCATCCGATCACCAGGAGTTGTGGCCAGTGGTGGCCCAGTGCAGCCGCGAGCCTGGTCGGGTGGCCCGGGGGATCGCACCCCCGGGCTCCCACAGAACGGAGCGTGAACCTCTCGGTTCACTCCGCTCTTCTCACCGTGGTCCGGTCGGCATGGATGCCCAGGCCCAGTGCGCGAACAGTCCGGGCTCTCGATCGAGGATCCCGGTCCACCATGCTCTGAACCGCTTGAACGGGCGTAGCCGTCTGTACTTCTTGCCAGCCCACCGCATCAGGTAGGTGTTGATGCGTTGCAGGAGGGGGGACATCTGCGACCGGTAGAACCGGCCGTAGTAGTTCATCCAGCCCGCCACGACCGGGTTGATCAGTGTGGCGAGCTCGCTCAGGTCGTGTCTGGTTCGCGTGTGGATCCGCCATCGGCGGACCCGCTGGCTCATCTTCTTCAACGCCTCGGGGCTGACCGCGGGCTGGAAGCCCACGAACATCGTCCCGTCGGCTCTCCTGGCGCCCCTGGGCCGGAAGGTGTACCCCAGGAACGTGAACGAGGTGTGCTCGTGCGAGCCACGCCGCCTGCCGTCCTTGCAGTACACGATTTTGGTCTTGGTCGGGTGCAGCCGCAGCCCGACCTCGGCCATCCGGCTGGTGAGCGCAGCCAGCACCACGCGGGCCTCCTGTTCCGACGCGCAGTGCACGATCGCGTCGTCCGCATATCGCTCGAACTGCACACCTGGGAAATTCCGGGCCAGGAACAGGTCGAACGCGTAGTGCATGAACAGGTTGGCGAGGACGGGTGATATCGCCGACCCCTGCGGGGTCCCGCGTTCCCGCCTTGCCAGGGTCCCGTCGGGCAGCTGCAGCGGGGCGGCAAGCCACCGCCGAACGTAGAGCAGCACCCATGTCCGGTCGGTGGTGATGTTGGCCTCGACCGCCTTGACCATGAGGTCCCACGGCACGCTGTCGAAGAAGTCCTGGACATCGAGATCGATGACCCAGTCCTTCTTCCAGCACCGTTGCCGGCACCTGGCCACGGCATCCAGCGCACCGCGCCGACGCCGGTACCCGTAGGAGTCTCCATGAAAGATCGACTCCGTGCGGGCTTCCAACGCCATCGCGGCCACCGTCTGCGCCACCCGGTCGGCGACCGTGGGCACGCCGAGAACTCTCGTGCCCCCAGCCGCCTTGGGTATCTCCACCGCCATCACCGGAGGCGGAAAGTAGGTCCCCGACGACATCCGATTCCAGATCTTGTAGAGATTGTTCCTCAGATCGGACTCGAACGTGGCCAGGGACTGCCCGTCCACCCCGGCGGCACCCTTGTTGGCCCTCACACGCCTATACGCCTCCCACACCAGCTGCTTCGATATCTGAAACGACTTGCCTTCCGGACCTGACCTGCCCACACGTCTCCTCCCGGCAACGCCGGTTGCTCGCGCAAACAAACCCATCGATGAGCCGGCCCCTTCGCATCCACCCCGATTACCAGGGCTTCCTCGCTACTACGAGCCGGTCCGCCAGCAGACGCCGCGACGGTACTCAACGCCTTACGGTTCCTGCCGCTTGGCGCGCTCCCTCTCGCCCGTCCACCCCGCAGGGCGGGCGTGCAGTATCGGCATCCGCCTTCCCAT